>JBIIGJ010000163.1:0-6076 GCA_044236455.1 Pirellulales bacterium | reverse complement strand
CCCATGCCACCGCCACCCATACCGCCACCACCCATGCCACCGCCACCCATACCGCCACCACCCATGCCACCGCCCATGCCTTGGCCGTGGGCAGGGCCGCATTGCATCGCCAGCAGCACGACGAGCACGGCACAGGCACCCAGGCGGAGCCACAGGAAGGGCTTCGCCATTGCGATGATGACAAGCCGGGGGAGTGTTCCAGCCATTGAATCGCCTTGGAAAAAGGTGGAGCGAATCGAGACGGTCTCTGAGAGGCTAGTTCGGTCGGCGCATGCGGACAAATTGGAGTTTTTCACGCCGGCGGGCGTTCTCCCTTCGCTCGCCTCATTTTCGCCAGGCCGCAGGGTTTACCCCACTCCCGCAGGCGAACGCCCCGGCGGGCCGCGTCGCGCCGTCTCGGCCTCCCGTTTCTTGCCGGCCAGCGTGATCGGAGCCCGCAGGCAGTCTGGCCCGAGGAGATCGACGATTTCCTGATGCAGGGTCTGCGTCCAGGCCACCTTGTCGCGGTCGGCCTCCATCAGCACGCGGCGGCCGTCGGCCAATTCCAGCACCAGCCGCAGCGGTACTGGCCCCGGGTGCCGGCGGACGATCGCCGCCAGCCGGTCGAGCGTGGCGGTATCGTGCTGCGTCTCGATCAGCTTCATCGTCACGCTGCGGGCCGGCTTGCCCCAGAGTTCGGCGATCGGCACGACGTCGTTGACGATCAGGTTTGTTTCCTCGCTCCCGGCCCGACGGTCGATCGAGCCGGCCACCACGACCACGGCATCGGGCTGCAAGAACTCCCCAAGCCGGGCGTAGTCTTCCGGCCAGCAGATCGTGCGGACGAGGCCATCCATGTCCTCCAGGTCGAACATGCCATACCGCGTGTGCGTGGAGCCCGGCCGCGGTTGTTTCACGTTCGAGAGCTTGAGCGCGCCCACGAGCCCGCCGATCACCACGTCGCTCTTCGGCTTCGCGGCCCCGAGGTCGCCGGTGCCGTGCGTGCAGACGGCCGAGAGCACGTCCTTGTATTCGGCGAGCGGATGGCTGTGCACGTAGTAGCCCAGCACCTCCTTCTCGGCCGACCGCATCTCCAGGTCCGAGAGCGGCGGCACGTCTGGGAGTGCAGATGGCGCCGCGGCGGCGGCGGCCTGCGGGGCATCGTCGAGGGCGTCGAAGAGATTCTTCTGACCGCTCTTGCGGTCGGCCAGCCGTGAGGCGCCGGCGGCGAGTGCCCGCTCGATCCCTGCCATGATCGCACCACGGTGTCCGCCAAGCGAGTCGAGGGCGCCCGCCTTGGCGAGGCTTTCGACGGCTGTCTTGTTGACCAGCGACGGGTCGACGCGGCTGCAGAAATCGTAGAGATCCCGAAACCGGCCTTCGCGTTTGAGTTCGGCGTTGATCGCCTCGGCCGCCTGGCCGCCGCAGCCCTTGATGGCGGCCAGCCCGAAGAGGATCTTGCCGTCTGCCACGGTGAAATCGGCGCCCGACGCATTGACGTCCGGCGGCAGCACGTCGATGCCCATGCGGCGGCAATCTTCGATGTGCTCGACCAGGGCGTCCTTCTTCTTGAAGTTACGGCCGGTGATGTCGCCGGAGAGCAGCGCCGCCATGAATTCCACCGGAAAATGTGTCTTCAGGTAGGCGGTCTGCCAGGCGAGCAGCGCATAGGCCGTGGAATGGCTCTTGTTGAAGCCGTATCCGGCAAACTTCTCGATCAGCCCGAAGAGTTCCTCCGCCTCGCTCTTGGAAAGCCCTTTTGCTTTGGCCCCATCGACGAACTGCTCGCGGAAGGCGGCGATCGTCTCGAGCTTCTTCTTGCTGATGGCTTTGATGCAGGTATACGCACTTGAGAGCTCGATGCCGCCGAGCCGCTCCAGGATCCGCATCACCTGTTCCTGGTAGACCATCACGCCGTGGGTCTCTTCCAGAACATCCTTCATGACGGGGTGGAGATACTCGGCCCGCTTCCGCCGGTGCTTGACCGCGACGTAGTCGTCGACCATGCCGCCCTCCAGCGGCCCCGGACGGTAGAGCGCGTTGACGGCCACGATGTCGAGGAAGTGGTCGGGTTTCATCCGCTGGAGCAGGTCGCGGATGCCGCCGCTTTCCAACTGGAAGATGCCCTTTGTCTCGCCGCGACAGAGGGTGTCGAACGTCGGCTGGTCGTCGAGCGGGAAGGCGAGTGGGTCCGGCCGGGCACCACGCGTGGCCGCGATGATTTCGAGTGTTTTGGACACGACCGTGAGGTAGCGCAGGCCGAGGAAGTCCATCTTCATGAGCCCGGCCCGCTCGACGTCGCCCATGGCCCACTGCGTGATCACTTCCTCCTTGCCGGTCACCCGCTGCAGCGGCACGTATTCCACGAGCGGCCTGTCGGCGATCACGACGGCCGCGGCGTGCGTGCCCACGTTGCGGGCGAGGCCCTCGATGCGCTGCGCCAGGTCGACCAGTTCCCGCACTTCACCGTCGGCCTCACAGGCGCCGGCCAACTGCGAGCCCGGCGCCGCCGCCTCCTCCAGCGAGATGTTGAGCTGGTCGGGCACGAGGGCCACGATCTGGTCGACCCGGGGAATCGGCATCCCCAGAGCCCGACCCACGTCGCGGATGGCCGCCCGGGCCGCCAGCGTGCCGAAGGTGCCGATCTGCGCGACGTTGGCCTCGCCGTATTTCTTCTTGACGTAGTCGATGACCTCGCCGCGGCGCTCCTTGCAGAAGTCGATGTCGATATCGGGCGCCTCCCGGCGATTGATATCGAGGAACCGCTCGAAGAGCAGGTCGTATTCGAGCGGGCAGACGTGCGACAGGTAGAGCGAGTAGGCCACGAGTGAGCCCACGCCCGAGCCTCTCGCCGCGGCCGGGATGCCCACCTCGCGGGCGTGCCGGACGAAGTCCCACACGATCAGGAAGTAGCTCGCGAAGCCGAGCGTGTTGATCACGCCCAGTTCCCGCTCCAGTCGCTCCATCACCTGCGGATGCAGTTCCCGTTCGCCGCCATCTGCCGTCCCATCCACCCAGCGTTTCGGCACGTTGCGGTAGCGTTCCCGGAGGCCTTCGAGGCAGAGCCGCCGCAGTTCCTCCGCTGCGCTCAAGCCGCCGGGCACGTCGAAACCGGGGAAGTGACGCTTGCCCAGGTCGAGCTCGATCGAAACCGAGTTGGCGATCTCCTGACTGCGGTTCACGGCCGCCGCGACGAAGTCGCGGTCGAGGTCGGTGAAGGCCGCGTGCATCTCGGTCGGGCTCTTGAGATAGAACTCGCTTGAGTCCATCCGCATGCGGGAGGCGTCGCTGCGGAACCTACCGGTGTTGACGCAGAGGAGGATGTCCTGCGCCTCGGCATCCTCGCGGTTCACGTAGTGGCAGTCGCACGTGGCCACGGGCGGGATGCCGAGTTCGCGGGAGAGTTCCAGGGCCGCGTCGGTCACCTGCCGCTGCACCTCCAGGCCGTTGTCCTGGATCTCGATGAAATACCGGTCGCCGAACCGCTTCTGAAACCAGCCGGCAACCTCGCGGGCCTGGGCGAGCGACTCGCGTTGTTCGCGGGAGCTGCCGATGAGGGCCCGGCTGAACTCGCTCGACAGGCAGCCGGAGAGACAGATGATCCCCTCTCCGTATTGCTCCAGCAGTTCGCGATCGATCCGCGGCTTGAAGTAGAAGCCCTCGAGATAGGCCTTGGTGGCCAACTGGAGGAGGTTGTTGAACCCCGTCCGGTCACGGGCCAGGAGCGTGAGGTGGTAGCTGGCGTCTTTCTGGTTGCCGGCGTCCTTCTGGAAGCGGCTCCCCGGCGCGATGTAGGCCTCGTAGCCGATGATCGGGTTGAGCTTGGCGGCTTTGGCAGCCTGATAGAACTCAAGCGCCCCGTGGAGGTTGCCGTGGTCGGTGATCGCCAGTGAGTTCATCCCGAGTTCGACGGCGCGGTCGACCAGCCGGTCGATGGGGCTGGCGCCGTCGAGCAGGCTGTAGTGGCTGTGGCAGTGGAGATGGACGAAAGACTGCGTGCTCATCCGTGTGCTCGCTCCGGGGGGATGCGGCATTGTACCGGATGAGCCGTGCTTTTCGTCAGGACGGCTCGGCGATGCTGCGCAGCAGTTCGGCCAGACGGGCCTGGAGTTCGAGCATCACCTGCCAGTGGGCGAAATCGAGTTCGACCGTTTCGTTGCCGGGCCGCATCACCGCCCCTTCGGTGGCCTCGCGGAGCACGCCTTGCACGTAGTCGAGCAGTTCGGCCAGTTCGGCGGTCTGCGCGGGACCCAACCGCTCCGGCAGCGGTGGCGGCCCGCCGGGCAGCAGAGGCGAGCGGACCTCGCCCAGGTCTTCGATCACATCCGACTTGTGCGTGGCGATCCGCTCCATTCGCTCGCGCAGCTGTTTGGCGTGGCCCTCCTTGGCGGCGGGCATTTTTTCGGCGATCTCTGCGATGCGGCGATCGATGTCGCTGTGGGAGCCGACGAGCAGGAGTGACCGTCCCACTGCGATCATGTCGCCGTCGCGGACGATCCGGACCTGGATGTCTTCGCCATTGACCTTGGTGCCGTTGGTGCTCTCGAGGTCGGTGAGGACGATCTTGTCCTTGTCGTCCTGAAGCTTGAGGTGATAGCGGCTGATCCGCTCATCGTTGAGTTGGATCGTGTTCCCCTCCTCGCGGCCGATCGTCACCGGCGTGGGGATCTGGCTGAAGATGCGGCCCCGATCGGCACCGTGCAGAACGCGGAGCGTGATGTGTGCCATGGGGAGGGGAATCCGTCGGTGGGCCTTTTCCAGCTTTCATATAAGCTTGCCACATAAACCGGGTCAAAGCCCGGGTAGGTTTCGGCCGCCGGACGCCACCCGGAATCTGCCAGAAAGGCAGGGTGGGCCGGCTTTGCGTGCTATACTCCGGTTCCACGCGTCCGTAGCTCAATTGGATAGAGCATCGGTCTTCGGAACCGAGGGTTGCAGGTTCGAGTCCTGCCGGGCGTACTTGAGTTGGCGATCCAGTGGCGGAGCGAGGCCCGAAGGGATCGCGACGCCGGAAAGCAGCCTGCAGGTTCAAGTCCTGCCGGGCGTACTCAAGTTGGCGGTCAAGTGGCGGAGCGAGGCCCGAAGGGATCGCGACGCCGGAAAGCAGCCTGCAGGTTCGAGTCCTGCCGGGCGTACTTGCGAGCGATCCACGCCGTTGACCTGCCGCTTGGTCAGCGTGAAACGAAAACGCTATGGAGTGCTCAACGGGGCCTGAGTGACGAAGGACTCATTCCTTCCGAGCTGCTATCTGCTCGGATGAGCTCCTGGAGGACACGCATCGGTTCTCGTTCGTCTTCGATGGCTTCGCAGAATATTTCTTTGATCTCGCTGTCCGACAAGTCGATGTCGGTGTCCCTGCGAATCGCCAGCATCAGGATATTCTCTTCACCGTGGCCGAAGTCGCCCGCCAACCAAGCCTTGATGGCTCCAAGAGCATCAAGAGTTTCCAGCCGATCAAACGGATCGTTGTCTTTTGGTTTCATGACCACTCCTCCGGTGTGCGCTCACCTGAAGCCGAAACGGGCTCTTTGAAGACCTAATACGTGCTGCCGATGAGCCGGAGAATCTTTCGGGCGAGACTGGCTCCACCAACTATCCGGCCATCGGTGTAGTCGTCGAGACCAAAACCGCCTTTTGTGCCCCGCTCCACCTGCTGTGAGATCGCTGCCCGGCACATCTGCGTGATTGCCTCGATCTTCTTCACACTTCTGTCTGTTGTGATCATGTCGACTCCTGCGTAAGGCATGGGCCGTCAACACCATTCCGTTCGGATGCCAAGGCTTGAACCGCACCACTTGAGGACGACGCATGCGTGCGATCCCCATCGGTTTGCTGAAGTGTTCGAATGACGCGATCAATAGCCCGGGTCTCGGTCGCGGAAATCTTTCCTAATCCCATAAACCCACCAGATGCGTCTGCGACAAGACGACAGAGCCTGACAATTTCATCAATCAACTCGTTGTAAATCGAAGGATTGAGGCTGGCCGAGGTCGCCGCAGAAAACTCTGCCCAAATTTTCCACAGTTCGTCGGTAGGCTTTTTACAAAACCATTCATGAGCAATCACCCTGGAGATAGTCTCCTGCGCGATCCCCTTG
>JBIIGJ010000037.1:0-28582 GCA_044236455.1 Pirellulales bacterium | reverse complement strand
TTAGGAACAGGGGCGACCAAGGGAGCCAGCGTGTACGGCGTGGAGTCATCAGGGCACGTTGTGCCCGGTGATCCACGCCCGGTGAGTGGAAACCGCGGGGTGTCCGACGATCGCGATGGCGTGGTGATCGGGAAACCCGGCATTGCTGGACGGGCGGCAGGCGACTCGCGCTCATTGTCAAAACCAAGCCGACTGCCATGAGGCAGTGTTGCCTCACGGTCGGCGAGCCGCAGGTAACGCAGGGGGTATCCAATGGTTTCCTATACACAACCCGAAGCAGTCGAGCATCATCTTCAGGCGGCTGCTCACCACCAAGTGGCGGCCCATCACCACATGGAAACGGCACATCATCACGAGCAGGGTGAACATGAAAAGGCCGAGACCCACACGGCTTCGGCCAAGGCTCACGGCGAAAAAGCGCAGAAAGTATCGGCTGCCATCCGCGAACTGGCCCACACTCGATAAGGTTGCTCGACGGCAAGCACGGTATCCGAAAGAACTCGGATGCCAGTGCTGATATCTGTGGTGGTGAGGCGGGCACGCCGGCGTTTGTGAGCTCCGCAGAGCAACCGCCGGCCCGATGAGAGACGGTCGCACCAGAGTCACATCTGCTAGGATCGCTGCACCGACAGGAGACACAGACATGACTCTCGATGCCAAATGTCCGTTTGCGAATGCCGTTCAAGTGCACCCGTCGAAAGGCGCGACGAACCGGGACTGGTGGCCGAATCAGCTGAACCTGCGAATCCTCCAGCAGAATCCTCCGGCCATCGACCCCATGGGCCGGGAGTTCGACTATGCCGAGGAGTTCAAGACTCTCGATCTCGAAGCGGTGAAGCAGGATCTCGTCACGTTGATGACGTCATCGCAGGACTGGTGGCCGGCCGATTACGGCCACTACGGGCCCTTCTTCATCCGGATGACCTGGCACGGCGCGGGTACGTATCGCATCAGCGATGGCCGCGGTGGCGCGGGGGCCGGCATGCAGCGGTTCGCACCTCTCAACAGCTGGCCAGACAACGCCAATCTCGACAAGGCGCGCCGGCTGCTTTGGCCGATCAAGCAGAAGTACGGCAGGAAGATCTCGTGGGCCGATCTCTTGGTTTTGACCGGCAACGTCGCCTTGGAATCGATGGGGTTCAAGACGTTTGGTTTCGGCGGCGGACGCACGGATGCCTGGGAGCCCGACGAAACCTACTGGGGTCCAGAACACACGTGGCTCGGTGACGAGCGCTACAGCGGCGATCGGCAACTCGCGAACCCTCTGGCCGCCGTTCAGATGGGACTGATCTACGTCAATCCGGAAGGACCGAATGGCGTGCCCGATCCGGTTGCCGCAGCCCGAGACATTCGCGAGACCTTTGCTCGCATGGCGATGAACGACGAGGAGACGGTCGCTCTCGTGGCTGGCGGCCACACGTTCGGCAAGACTCATGGCGCCGCCGATCCGAGCAAATACGTCGGCCCAGAGCCCGAGGCAGCCCCCCTCGAGGAGCAGGGCCTGGGCTGGAAGAACAGGTACGGCACCGGCAGCGGCAACGACACGATCACCAGCGGGCTCGAAGGTGCTTGGACACCCACTCCAACCACGTGGGACAACAGCTACTTCGAGACACTGTTCGGCTACGATTGGGAACTGACGAAGAGCCCGGCCGGCGCCCATCAGTGGATTCCGACCGATCCCGCTGCAAAGACGGCGGTGCCCGATCCACACGATTCGTCGAAGACGCATGCCCCGGTCATGCTCACGACAGACCTCGCGCTGCGGATGGACCCGATCTACGAGCCGATAGCCCGTCGCTTCTACGAAAACCCACGGGAACTCGCCGACGCCTTCGCCAGAGCGTGGTTCAAATTAACGCACCGCGACATGGGGCCGATCGCCCGCTACCTCGGCCCTGAGGTTCCCGCCGAGGAGCTGATCTGGCAGGACCCGCTGCCCCGAGTCACGCATGCGTTGATCGACGCTGCGGATATCGCGGCCCTCAAGGCCACCATCCTGTCATCGGAACTGTCCGTTTCAGAGCTGGTGTCGACCGCCTGGGCGTCCGCGTCGACGTTTCGCGGGAGCGACAAGCGCGGAGGAGCCAACGGGGCGCGGATTCGCCTCGCCCCGCAGAAGGATTGGGAAGTGAACAATCCCCGTCAGGTGTCGCATGTGCTGCGGACTCTGGAGGGCATCCAGGAAAAGTTCAACGGCGCCCATGCCGGCAGGAACAAGGCGGTCTCGCTTGCCGACCTCATCGTGCTGGGCGGGTGCGCGGCAGTCGAGCGAGCTGCCAAGAACGCCGGGCACGCTATTCAGGTGCCGTTCCACCCAGGACGCGCGGATGCGACCCAGGAGCAGACCGACGCGGAAGCCTTCGCCGTCCTCGAGCCGCATGCGGACGGGTTTCGCAACTATCTCGGCAAGGGACATGTTGTGCCCGCGGAGCATCTGCTCATCGATCGGGCGAACCTGCTCACCCTGAGCGTCCCCGAAATGACCGTTCTCGTGGGCGGAATGCGTGTTCTCGACACGAACTCCCCGCAATCCGCACTTGGTGTCTTTACGAAGCGGCCTCACGCATTGACGAACGACTTCTTCGTGAATCTGCTCGACATGGAGACGAAGTGGGAGCCGACGTCTGAAGACGGGGCCGTCTTTACGGGACGTGATCGCAAGACGGGCACGGTCAAGTGGACCGGCAGCCGAGTCGACCTCGTCTTCGGCTCGAACGCGCAACTTCGTGCAGTCGCCGAGGTCTACGCAAGTGATGACGCGCAGGCGAAGTTCGTGCACGACTTTGTGGACGCATGGGCCAAGGTCATGGATCTTGATCGATTCGAACTCCACTGATCCCGGGGTTCGAGCCGGACCAGACTGCGACAGTTCGCAAACGACCGCCGCAGTTCGCCAGCTGCTTAAAACTCCTTGGCGGCCTTCTGGACGGCCTCCCGCAAATCGTCCCACGCGGCCTGAGCGCCCTTCTCCAAGTGACCCCATGCCTCGCCAGTGGATTTGCCCAGCTCGTCCAACTTCTCGTGGGCCACCTTCTGCTTCGCCTTGAGGTCTGTCATCGTGTCGTTCCACCGAGTCCTGGCCTCGTCCTTCAAGGCGAGTCCTCTTTCATGAAGGCTTGCTATTTCGGCCTCGATCCCCGTGAGGCGGGCCTTGAGTCGCCTCTCAAAGTCCTCTTTTTCCTCCTTTTCGCCCACATGGTTGGCTGCCTCGCCAGCCTTTTCCGTGTCGCCGCGGACCTCATCGACGGGCACTTTTCGTACCGTGTGCTCCACCGGCGGCTGCGTGCAGCCGCCGCCGATCAGAAGAACCGCGACACTGAGTACGCATATGCGTGGCATGGACTTACCTCTTGTGTTGGCCGATGAAGACGATGTCCCGACGCGTCACATTCGTGAACAGACGCAATGAAAGCCGCCGGCGTCATGCGCAGGAAGGTTAGCCCTCTGCCCACTGCGGGGCCGGCATGGACTTTTCGCTGCAGTCTCCATGCGGACTGCATGCCGGACACTTCCCGCTCACTGCCACGGTGTGAGGCGGCAGGCTCCAGAGCCCCGGCGATTCGCGAGGCGATTGTGCCGCGTGCACTGAACTGCGGGCAGTGTCTCCTGTGATGTGACGCACTCCTGCCCGACGCCACGCAATTCCACTCCATGTGTGGGGCTACCGCGTAGCGTTGGGATGTCAGATCGGGAGACGAGTCATTCGGGCAATGCCTGCTCGCAATGCTCGCCGCCCAGGCTGCTGTGTTTCCCGGCAACGGAAGGCCTTCGATCATTTTCCCGTGAAGGAGGTGTTCCCATGCTTCGGTGGGCCATTCTGTTTCTCATCGTTGCCATCGTTGCCGGCGTGTTCGGCTTCGGCGGCATCGCAGCGGCAGCGACTGATATCGCGAGGCTGCTCTTTGTCGTGTTTCTGGTTCTTTTCGTGATCGCGTTGTTCGTGGGGCGGCGCAGCACGTCGCCACCGCTCTAAGACATCCCGCACGTCCCATCACCGTTATAGGAGAAAGCCATGAACGAACTGAAATTCAAGGGCGATTGGAATCAAATGAAGGGCAAGCTCAAGCAGAAGTACGCCCAGCTGACCGACGACGATCTCATGTATGCGAAGGGCAAGGAAGACGAACTCCTCGGTCGCCTGCAAAAGAAACTGGGCCAGAAGCAGGATGAGATCCGGAAGCTCATCGCTGGCCTGTAGCAGTGAACGCTCGAAGCGGTCAGGCGTTGTGCGGGAAAGCGACGCTCTGTGCGATCGCCGCGACGGTGTTTCTTGCTGCCACGGCCGTGCTGATGGAAATGCGAAGTGCCGCGGATGACGTCAAAGACATGCGTGCACCGGTCGTCGAGCATCCCGCGCCAGGGACGCGTTTCTGGTGTGAAGTGATTGAAAGCTTCAATGCGAAGTACCAGGGCGATACACCGGGGCACATCGGCCGTGGGGGTGGGCTTACGTTCCATCCCCATGTGGCCCTTGGTGACCCCGTTTATCACAGGGTCGGTGACGTGGACAGGGCCATCGGAAGCGTGACGGGGGTGCTGTGGGAGCGGCTCCGAGGAAGCCTGACGGTCGAGTTTCGACCCCACGAGGATCATCGAATAGCGGTGGGAGATGAAGTGTGGGTCGACCTCAATCCCGCCGATCAAAAAACACCTGCGACGGCCGCAGGCAATCCCGCCTCCGGGGCAACCAAGTAACGTGCGAGGCAGCCTGCAAGTGCTGGCGCCGGAGTCAGAGCCGGCTGCCGGTCGCTTCGACGCTTGCCAGGATCAAGCTCTGCCAAGGCGGTCCCGGATCGATCAAGACATTGAGAGAACGTCACCTGTGGGGTGGATCACTACGGCTGAGCGGACACTGCGCCCGTCGGTTTTCCCTTCGCATCGAAGAATTCGACGACGCCTTCGCGGTCGTCGGGTCGCGTGCCCACCGCGATCGTGTCGACGCCGTCCTTGTCCTTGATCTCGATCCGGCCGCCGCCTCCTCCGACGACCCGGCCCATGTGCACGAGAATCGTGCCCTCGTCGTTCTCGATCACGATCTCCTTGCAGACCAGCCGGGTGGACTCGAGGGAGTCGACGCGGGCAGCCCCAAACTCCCCCTGCGGCACGGCGATGGCGCGCACCGCCAGCCCCAGGGCGAGAAAGAGAAGCGGGTAAACCGTCCAACGTTCGCGGCTCGTCATCGGTTTTAGTCTCCGTGCACCTGGCGCAGGCGGGCGGAGAGCCGCAGGATCAGGTGCACCCGCTCGAACTGGTCGAGCCAGTCGGAGGTGACCGCAGCGATCTGGTCGGCCGGCGGGGGCGCCGCACCGCTGGCGCAGCTGTCGCCCAGTTGGGCCGACGCGGCGGCGCGGTACGCGGCGAGTGTCTTGTCGCCGTAGAAGAGCACCGGTGAGAAGTCCTCGCTGAAGAACGCCGCCACCGGCACCCGCTGCCCACCGCACACCTTCAGGTGGGCCGCGATATCGGGCCGGGCGTCGCGGTCAAGAAAACGTAGGTCGATGGACGGCGCCGCGGTGGCGAAGTGGGCGAAGATCGGGCACTGGTTGACGCAGTCGCCGCACCACGCACCCGCGAGCACGAGCACCGGCATCCGCCGCACAAAGTTCGATAGCACCTTGGTCTGAACCGGCGTGAGCGACACCCGGCCATGGAAGGCATCCCAGCGGCTGCGTTGGTCGGGGGTGCCGTGGCGGGTCAAAAAGTCGTGGTAGGGGAGAGCCGCGTCGAACGCGGCCTTCCAGGCCTCGGGGGTCGGCGGGGCCCCTGCTCCGGCGATTGGCGTGGCTGCGGCGGCGGGCATGATGGCATCGGCCATGGACGATGGTCTCCGGAGGGGAAAAGGAAGCCGGGAGCATATCCGTTGGCTGGAAGAATGGGGGGGCATGGCCCTGCTGCCCGCCGAACGCTGGGAAAAGGGCGGGCAAAACGGGCGGAAATTCAGCTTTGGAAACGCCCTTGACCCCTGAAAAACCGTTCCCTACTGTCCCCCTGCCTGAAGGCGAGAGGGGCAGAAGATGCTCCGCTCGAAGTCAGGCGGCGGCACGGATGCCAGCCGTCGCTTCGAGTCCGATCGTGCGAGATTTTGCAACGTCTCCGTCCAATCGCTCCCGGAAACGGTTCAGCTTCCCCGCCCCCCTGGGATCTGGACCGTTCCGGGGGCCTTTGTTTTTTCTGGTCGGTGGTGTCCGGCCGGCCCGTGGGCGTATCCTTCTCTGATATGCCCTCTTCTGCATCGTCATCACCGCCCGGCGCTGAACGGATCCTCGCGTGGATCATGGCGTCCCTCGTTGCCTGGGGGCTGTTTCATGCCGCGGGTGCCTGGACGCTCAACCACGATGTGCGGCGTCCGCTGATCGTGCTTGCCTGCGTGGCGTCGTTTCTCGGATTCTGGCTGGCGCTCCTCGCCGCCCGCAGGAGGCGCCTGGCCCACCAACAGGATGAAGGTCCCGAACAACAGAGGTGACCCATGGCGATTGTGCTCGGCGCGAGCCTCGACAACGGTCTCGTGGCCGTGTCCCATCAGCGGCCTGCGGTGGAGCGGTCGGAAAGCGTCACCAGTCTCTCCATCGGGCAGTATCTGATCCGCCGGCTCTCCGACTATGGGATCCGCCACGTCTTCGGACTGCCCGGCGACTACGTGCTCTCTTTCTACAGCATGCTCGAGCACAGCCCGCTCGACCTCGTCAACTGCACCCGTGAAGACTGCGCGGGCTTCGCCGCCGACGCCTACGCGCGGGTCAACGGCATGGGGGCCGTCTGTGTGACCTATGGCGTGGGGGCTTTGAGCCTCGCCAACTCGATCGCGGGCGCTTACGCCGAGAAGAGCCCGGTGGTTTTGATCTCCGGCGCACCGGGCCTCGGCGAACGGGTCAACGACCCGCTGCTGCACCACCGTGTGCGTGAATGGCGGACGCAGCTGGATGTGTTCGAGAAGATCTGCGCCGCCAGCCGCGAGATCGTCGATCCGGCCACCGCCTTCCGCGACATCGATTTTCTCCTCGACACGGCCCACCGCCAGAAGCGACCGGTCTACCTCGAACTGCCCCGCGACATCGTGGGCGTCGTGCCCGATCAGATCCGGCCCTACGCACACGCCGAGCCGCGGAGCGACCCCGACGCGCTCGCCGAGGCGGTGAAGGAGGCGATGACGCGAATCGCGGCCGCCAGGAAGCCCGTGATCATCGCCGGCATCGAACTGCACCGCTTCGGTCTGCAGGCCGATGCCCTGGCACTGGCCGAGGTGTCGGGCATCCCGATCGCCGCCACCATGCTCGCCAAGAGCGTCGTCAGCGAGGTGCATCCGCTCTACATCGGGCTCTACGAAGGGGCGATGGGCCGTCGCGACGTGACCGAGTTCGTGGAGGAGAGCGACTGCGTGATCCTGCTGGGCACGATCCTCACCGACATCGATCTCGGCATCTTCACCGCGAAGCTGGATGCGGGAAACAGCATCTTTGCCGGCAGCGACAGGCTGCGGATCAGCCACCACCATTACCACCACGTGCTGCTGGCCGACTTCATCCGGGCCTTGGTGGCCGCCAAGCCGCGGGGAGCAGAGCGGCAGTTGCCGCCCGGGCCGGCCGCGGCCCGCGGGCCCTTCGTGCTCGAGCCCGACGCACCGATCACCACGCGGCGGCTCGTCCGGCGGCTCGACGAGTCGCTCGACGACCGCACGATCGTCATCGCCGACGTGGGCGACGCGCTCTTCGCATCGAGCGAACTGGTGATCCGCGGTCAGACCGAATACATCGCGCCCGCCTACTACACCTCGATGGGGTTCGCCGTGCCGGCGGCGCTCGGCGCTCAGATGGCCCGCCCCGATCTCAAGGTGGTGGCGCTCGTCGGCGACGGTGCCTTCCAGATGACGGGCATGGAGCTTTCCACCATCGTGCGGCGCGGCCTGCCGGTGACGGTGATCGTGCTCGACAACAAGGGCTACGGCACCGAACGGCTGCTCCTCGAGGGGAGCTTCAACGACATCAATCCGTGGCAGTATCAGCTGCTGCCGCAGGTGCTCGGCGGGGGCACGGGCTGGGAGGTGCGGACGGAGGGAGAATTCGACGCCGCGATCACGCGGGCGCTCGCCGATGCCTCAGGCATGAACATCATCCGCGTGCACATCGGCCTGGAGGATCGCAGCACGACGCTCGACCGGCTCGCCGCGGGCCTTGCCAAGAAGGTCGCGCGGTGACCGATAGGGAGACCCCATCGCTCCCGCTCATCCTGCCCGGCGTCGCTCCAAGAGCGCGAGCGAACCGACGACCAGAGAGATCACGCTGGCGAACGCGGTGGGGTCGATCTCGGGGACGGTGTTCACCTCGAACGTCGCCGAAAACGTGCCCGCGTTGTTGTTGTAGTAGTCGGGCCCGCCGACGAAATAACTGCCGTCGACGATGCCCAAAAAGAGCCGCGTTGCGGCATCCGGAACCAGGAACGACTGGATGCTTCCCGTTCCCTCGCCAGTGAGGCCGTCGCCGATATAGAAGGTTTGCTGGAGGAGCGGCGAGAGTTGCGTGAACGACCGCCCGATCGCCGTGCTGCTGAAATCGAGACTCGCCGGAGCCGAAGAGGAAGGCGCGGCGTCGGTCAGGAACACACCCGCCAGGAACATCACCCGTCGGTCAGCCGGAGTGCTCTCGAACAGCTTCATGCCCGAGATGCCGCCGTAGCTGTCCATGTCGACGTAGAACGTGGTCGGCGATCCTTCCGACGGGGCGATCAGCCCGGACGGTGTCAGGAAGTTGGTCGGGAAGTTGGCGTCAGCGAACGAGACGGCACCACCATCTGGGCCGTTGAACTGGCCGAGATACGGGGTCGGCGCGTCGGTGTTGTTGTACGACACCGAGCCGCTGACGGAGAGGAACCGCAGGATGCGGCTTGTGCCTGGGGCGAGCGCCATGGATGGAGGGAGTATTCCAGGGCCGTTGGGGGCCATGCCGCCCGGTATCGAGGCGAGGCCGGATGCGTAGATGTTCGACTTGGAGTCGACGGACAACATCGTCTGTGCCCGCGCCTCAGGCAGGGCCGTAAAGAGACAGGCGCATGCCGCCAGTGAGACGGCCAAGGCGGAGATGCGATCCGGCGCACACATGGGAACAATGCAACGCATACGAAAGCCTTTCTAGCTTGACGATGCCGCAGACTATACAGGCTGCGAAATCGGTCTGCAAAAAATCATTCCTTCAGCCCGGGAATGCCGACGGCTTTCCCGTAGGCGGCGACGAGGTCCGCGGGCGACGCGTTGAATGATTCCTTCAGGCTCTCCTCGACCGACATCCCCTCCTTGATGCCGCGGACGAACGACGCGAACTTCTTCCGATCGCGGGCCACCATGAATTTCACGAGGCTCGACGCGATGCCGTATTGCACGGCATCGATGTGATGATCGGGACCGATCGTGAAAAAATCCGCTCCGAGCCCGCCGCCAGCCTTCATGAACTCGGCCGCCCGTGCCTCCTTCATCGGCACCTGCCGGCAGTTCGGCACGACCTGCGTGCCGACCCACTCGGCGATTCCCTCGTTGAGCCAGTTCGGCAGGTGCGCCGGCGACATCCAGCGGTGGTTGAAGCCGTGGCTCGTCTCATGGACGAGCATGTGGGCGAACGCGGAGGCGTCGTTGCCCCGATGGCAGGCCATCACCACGCGGCCGTCGCTCCGCTGGTGGCACAGGCCGTGCGCTCCCTGCGTCTCGACCTTCATGAACCGCGGTTCGAAGGCGGCGAAATCCTCCTCCCGCAGGAAGGCGATCACCAGGCACTTTCCCTTCCACACCGGCTCCCCCCGCGGGATGCCATAGAGATCGCAGAGGAAGTCGTGCATGGCGTCGAGCTTCGCCGTGTAGGGCGCCATCTGGGCGGGCGGAATGTCGGTGGCGACGAGAAACTCGTGCGTCTGGCTTACCGTGAGCGACGGGAATTCCTTCCGCACCTCGGCTACGAAGGCCTCCAGTTCCGCCACCTGCGCGGCGTGTTCATCGGCCGTGAGTGGTGGCCAGGGCTCGACGCCGTGTGCCTGCATCCGCTCGCGTGATTCTGCCTGCTGCCGCTCGTCGGCTTCCCGGGCGCGGCGGCTGCGGGCCAGCGCCGTGTTCGAGGCCTTGGCGTCGGCCTCGTGGATCGTCTCGCGGCCGGCGACGATCTTCGCGATCGCCGACACAGCCACGCTCATCGTCTTTGGCTCCCCCTCGGCCTGCAGGCGGAGCGACATGGCCTGGTCGCCGCGGGTGGTGACTCCTTCGAGCACCGGCCGCACGAGTCGCTTGCCGGTGCCCAGTTCCACGAGATCGAGCGTCTGGCCGACGTGGGGCTCGAGCGCAGCGGCGAGTTCATCGGCCTGCGACCAGCCTGCGTAGGAGAGCAGCAATGCCCCGCTGGCGAACAGGCTGGCGGCATGCAGCATGGTGCGAGGAGGTTTCATGGTGAGGGTGGATGGTGGGGCTGGAGTTCACGCGGTCGAATCACGGTGTCGCCGGAGTGCCGTGCTCGAGATGTCCATGCGAAACTCCCGCTGCGACACGAAGTAGGTCACCGCCCGCAGGGCCGGTGGCACGTCGAGCTGCGCGGCATCCTCGAACTCGCCGTTCCGCTCCCTGCCAAACACGATCAGTCCGCTGGCCTGCGTGGCGATCCGTTGCACGGCCCGGTCCGCCGCCTCGGCCGAACCACCGTAGTATTTGGCATCCGCCAGCCGTGCATAGGTGTCGGCACCCATCACGAAGGTGCCCTGCGGAAAGACGTCGAGCTTTTCCACGAACGTGGCCGCCCGTGTGAACCAGAGCGACCGGCCGGCGAACTGCGCCGCCCGCGACTGCATCTCGAGATAATCGAGCGACGGCTTGTCGACGTTCGTGACCGAGAGTTCGAAGTCGAGTGGCCGTTCGGCGATCTCCTGGGCGACGGTCGCCATCCGCAGGTGCCCCTCGTGGAGCGGATCGAACGAACCGGGGAAGACGAGCATGCCCGCGGTGGGTGGGGTGTCGGCGGGTGGCGTTGGGGACGCAGGCCGCGGCCGTGATGGATCACGGGTTGCATGCACCGCGGTCAGCGTGCCGACGAGGAGTTCCCGCCACGCAGGCGGGGGCTCGCAGCACTCGATCTCGATATGCTCGTCTTCGAAGAGTTGCATGCGTGTCGAAGGAGGCGGGCGGAGTCGCCCGCACGGCGTGGCTGCGAGCCGTTCCAGGAGCAGGGCCGCGGCCACCATCTCCTCGTCGGCTCGCGACCGGGCCTCCTTGCGGAGCACGAGCGTGGCTACGCTCGTGCCGCCGAGGCCGTGCACCGCAGCCACGATGCGGTGCGGCCCTCGCTTTGGCGTGCGGGACCGGAGGCTGGCCGTCACGGCGGCGCCGATGGCCGTGGCAGGCGGCGTGCCCAGTCCGCAGGCTCTTTGCCACGCCATCACGGCCAGCCGCCGGGCTGTGCGCGACGAGCAGTAGCTCTCCTGCGGTCCGCCAAGCAATCGGTCGACGGCCTCGCGGGCATACGGCACCAGGCACTCGAGTACCACGCCGCTGGCGCCGGGAGTCGAAAGCAGGTGAGGGATCGCCTGCGAACCGCCCCCGGTGGAGACAATGACGACCCGCGAGCCGGATTCCTCCAGCGCGCCAAGCAGGGCGACGGAATCGATCAACGGCTGCGTCATGTGAAGTGCCAGATGCTTGCCCGCTCCACCGATTCTGCGCCGTTTGACAGCGCTGGATCAATCGTGGCAGTCGATCTCCAGCGGCGGTTTCCCGACAGCCGATGTGGAAGCGGGGAGGGCCCTTTATGATACAGCACTTGCAGACGCGTTTGGTGGCAAACCGGTGGAACCGGCATCTGATCATGGCCGCGGCGTTGGTGGCTGCGGCGACACGGTCGACGTTGGCGGCTGGTGAAGCCGATGCCGATGTGGTGCCGGAGCCGCGGCGGGTGTCCAGGCTGATCGAACTGGTCGGCATCGACACGCCCGGTGATCCCGGCATCACGTCCCCCGCCGCAAGCGACTCCCCTGTCGATTCCTCCGGCCCCTTCGATGCCCTGCGGGGCGACCTTGGAGAGGACGACGATATCTCCGAGCAGGCCGCGGCACGTCGTCGGTCCCAGTTGCGACGCATGAGCGAACAGCGACGGAAGGCCGCAGAAGCCGCGGGCACACTCCCCGATCCGCTCAAGGGCACGCCCCTGATGAGTCCGGAGAAGACCGGCCAAGAAGCCCAGACAATTCTGGCGAAGATGCTGAAGCCACGGAGCGATTCCTGGGCCGATTGGAATGCGCCGGTCGAGCCCCTGCATCGGTGCGGTGAGCCGCGGGCGCTGCCGCCCTGCGTGCCGCCGCCGCCCTGCCATCCGAGCATGCCTCCTGCCCCCTACGATCTCGTCGGTGTTCGGGGCGAGCCGTCGGGCGGGCCGATCTACGAGGGACCGTGCGCGCCGCGGACCGGTACGCATGATGACTGCCCCCATCCCCACGTCCACCGGCTATCCGACCGGTTCTTCGACGCCTTCTACATGTGGAAGTAGCTGCCGAGCGGGCGTCTGGAGTGAAGTGGCGGTTGTTTTGGGCTATGATCCCGGGCCTCATCGCCCGCCCGTGAAGCCCTGCAAGGAAGAACCGTCATGGCCGACCTGCCCCATTTTGAATCCTCGGGTTCGACCGTCCACGATCCGGCCGACGGTCCCTGGTATCGCGGCATGACCCGCTACCACTGGTTCGTGCTCACGGTGGCGGCGCTCGGCTGGCTCTTCGACTGCCTCGATCAGCAGCTCTTCAACCTGGCGCGGAAGCCGGCGATGGAAACGCTCCTCGCCGCGGCCGACGGGACCATCGATCCCAAGGCGGTCAACTTCTACGGCGGCCTCTCCACCTGCATCTTCATGGCCGGCTGGGCGACCGGTGGTCTCATCTTCGGCGTGATCGGCGACCGGCTCGGCCGCGCCAAGACAATGATGATCACGATCGTCATCTACTCGCTCTGCACCGGCCTGTCGGCGCTCTCGCAGGGCTTCTGGGATTTCGCCTTCTATCGGTTCATCACCGGCCTCGGAGTCGGTGGCGAGTTTGCCGTGGGTGTCGCCCTCGTGGCAGAGGTGATGCCCGACCGGGCACGGCCCTATGCGCTCGGCCTGCTGCAGGCCCTCTCTGCCGTGGGTAATTTTCTCGCCGCGTTGATCGGCATCGGGCTCGGCCAGGCGCAGCTGCACATGGGCGCCAAAATTGCCGGCTGGGAGCCGTGGCGGTGGAAGTTCGTCATCGGTGCGCTGCCGGCGGTGCTGGCGCTGGTGATCCGTGCCGGCCTCAAGGAGCCGGAGCGGTGGAAGGAGATGAAGAAGCAGGCGGAGAAGACGGGCGTGGCGCTCGGCGGCTACGGGGCCCTGTTTGCCGATCCGCGGTGGCGCAAGAATGCCATCCTCGGGATGCTGCTGGCCTGCGCGGGCGTGGTCGGCCTGTGGGGCATCGGATTCTTCGCGATCGACCTGCAGCGGAGCGTGCTGGAGAAGACCTTCAAGGCACAGGGGCTCACGGGCCGCGAACTCGCCGGCCGGCTCACGATCTGGTCGGGCGTGGCGATGATGATGATCCAGGTGGGCGCGTTCACGGGCATGATGCTGGCCGCGCGGATCTGCCAGCGTCTCGGCCGCAAGCCCTTCTTCGCGCTCGCCTTCACGGCGGCGATGCTGTCGACGGCGATGGTGTTTCGTTATCTCGACGACATCACCGACATCTGGTGGATGCTGCCGATCATGGGCTTCTGCCAGCTCTCGCTCTTTGCCGGCTACGCCATCTATTTCCCGGAGCTCTTCCCGACGCGGCTGCGGAGCACGGGCACGAGCTTCTGCTACAACGTCGGCCGGTTCATCGCCGCGAGTGGCCCCTTCCTGCTCGGGCAGCTGTCGAGCACCGTGTTTTCGGGTTCAGCCGAGCCGATGCGGCCTGCGGGGCTGTTGATGTGCCTCGTATTCCTGCTGGGCTTGGCCGTGCTGCCGTTCCTCCCGGAAACGAAGGGCCGCCCGCTGCCGGAGTGACGCGGCCGTATTCCGGTGGCATCTGGCGGTGCACGCCGGGCGGGCTCCCCGAACACGCTCCGCTCGCTCGGCGGCTCGGCGGTTGCGTTGGGGATGATGGAGGGCGCTTGGCGCCGAGGCGCCTGATGCTCGCTTCGGTGTTCGGGGAGCCCGCCCTTCCGGAGCCCCCCGGCTTCCGCCGGGGGCGTGTTGCCGCCGTACCGGCGTGGTACATTGCCGGCGGTGTTTCACAGTCATTCGGAGAACAGAGTCCATGCGTTGGGAAGGCCGTCGGCAGAGCGAGAACGTCGAGGATCGTCGTGGCATCGGTGGCCCGGTGCTTGTGGGTGGCGGGTTGATCACGCTGCTGCTCATGGTGGCGATGATGTTCCTGGGCTTCGACCCGCAGATGGTGGCCCAGATCGCGCCGGAACTCGCGGGGCCTCAGCAGCGGGCGCCGGCCAAGCCGATCAATGACGAGATGACCAAGATGGTGAAGGTCGTGCTCGCCGACAACGAAGACGTCTGGGGCCGGCTCTTTCCGAAGCACTTCCGCGGTCGCTACGCGCCGCCCACCCTCGTGCTGTTCACCGGCAGGGTGCAGAGCGCTTGCGGCATGGCCAGCGCCGCGGCCGGGCCCTTCTATTGCCCGCTCGACAAGAAGGTCTACATCGACCTCGCGTTTTACGACGAACTCAAGCGGCGGTTCGGTGCCCCGGGTGACTTCGCGCAGGCCTACGTGATCGCCCACGAGATCGGCCATCACGTGCAGAACCAGCTCGGCATCAGCAACAAGGTGCAGTCGATGCGGCAGCGGCTCTCAGACCGCGACTACAATAAGCTTTCGGTGCGGATGGAACTGCAGGCCGACTTCCTCGCCGGCGTCTGGGCGCACCACGTCGCCCGCTATGCGGGCATCCTCGACGAGGAAGACATCCGCGAGGCGGTCAACGCGGCTGCGGCGATCGGCGACGACCGCATCCAGAAGCAGTCCCAGGGCTATGTCGTGCCCGACGCCTTCACCCACGGCACGAGCGAGCAGCGGGTGCGGTGGTTTCTGTACGGCCTCAAGACGGGCAACCCGGAACTGATGGATCGCGCCTTCGAAGTCGACGAACCGTGAACTGAAACCGACAATCCGCTTTCGTCCGCCTCGCCGACCGTTCCATCTTTGGGTATTTCTCCCCCATGCACATTCTCCTCACCGGCGCGACTGGCTACGTGGGGGGAGTGCTGCTCAGAGAACTCGAGGCTCGTGGCCACACCGTGCGGTGCCTGGCCCGTCGGCCCGCGAAGCTCGCCGGCCTGATCGGCCCGACCACGGAAGTCGTCGCCGGCGACGCGGCCGATCCCGAGGTGCTCTTGCGTGCCTGCGCCGGCATCGACGTGGCCTACTGGCTGGTTCACTCGATGGAGAGCGGCGTCGATTTTGAGCGTTCCGACCGGCTCGCAGCGGAACGGTTTGCCGCCGCCGCGAAGGAGGCGGGCGTCCGGCGGATCGTCTATCTGGGCGGGCTGGGTGCTGAGGACGATCGCCTTTCCGCCCACCTGCGGAGCCGTCATGAAGTGGGGGCGATCCTGAGGGCCAGCGGCCTCGATGTCGTCGAATTCCGGGCCTCGATCGTGATCGGTGCCGGCAGTTTTTCCTTCGATCTGGTGCGGACGCTCGTGGAGCGGTTGCCGGTGATGATCTGCCCCGCGTGGCTGGCCACGCCCACGCAGCCGATCGCCATCGCCGACGTGGTGGCCTACCTGGCGGCGGCGATCGATCTGCCCCCCGCCGGGCCGCGTATTTTCGAAATCGGGGGGCCGGACAGAGTGTCGTATGGCGCTATCATGCAGGAGTATTCCCGGCAGCGGGGCTTGTGGCGGCTGATGATCCCGGTGCCGGTGCTGACGCCACGGCTATCGAGCCTGTGGCTGAAACTGGTGACTCCCCGTTATTCGAAGGTGGGACGTAAGTTGATCGATGGACTCAGGAATCCGACCGTGGTCACCAATGACGCGGCCCTTCATGAATTCTCGATCCATCCGCGATCGCTACAAACGGCCGTTCGCGAGGCGATGATCCAGGAAGACACCACGTTTGCGGGGAAGCGGTGGGCTGATCTCGCCGATCTGGAGGATCTGCCGCACCGTTACGGCGGCAAGGCCGAGGGCACGCGGCTGGTGGACCATCGGCACACCGTCGTGGCGGTTTCTCCGGATCGCGCCTTTGCGGCGATCGAGCGGATCGGCGGCGCGAACGGCTGGTATGCCTGCAACTGGCTCTGGCAACTCCGCGGCTGGATGGACCGGATGATCGGTGGCCCGGGCATGTCACGCGGCCGGCGGGATCCGAAGCGGCTTGAGCCGGGTGAAAAGCTCGACTGCTGGCATGTCGACATCTGCGATCGACCGCGCCGGCTGCGACTGTCGGCCGAGATGAAGATGCCGGGCCGGGGCTGGCTGGAATTCGAAGTCGTGCCGCGGGACGGCGATGTCACGATCCATCAGACGGCGGTCTTCGATCCGCGTGGCCTCGGTGGCCTGGCCTACTGGTACGCCATCTGGCCGCTGCACGAGCTGGTGTTTCGCCGCATGCTCGCGGGTATTGCGCGGGCCGCCGTCCGCGGTGGATGAGGATGGCGTTGGGTGTGGCGGGCTGCCGGGGACGGCAGGATGCCAAATGGTCACAACACTTCCGCAGGCCGTTGGAGGCATGAACGGCCCGCATCCTCACGCTCGATTTGGATCGTGGTGTGGGCGATCTGAAAGCGGTCGCGGAGCAGGTCGTTCGCCGCCGCCAATGCCGGCTCGTGGGCGATCGTGTCGGGCACCACCAGGTGGGCCGTGAGCGACACTTCCGACGTGCTGGCGGCCCAGACGTGCAGGTCATGCACCTCGACGACGCCGGGAATGGCGGCGAGCGCCGCCGTGATCGCGTCGGGATCGATTCCGCGGGGCACCGCGTCGAGCGCGAGATCGATACTTTCCCGGAAGAGATCCCAGGTGCCGGCGAGGATCGCCAGCGTGATCGCGACGCTCACCAGTGGATCGATCCATGTCCGGCCCGTCAGCAGGATCGCGATCCCCGCCACGACCACACCTACCGACACGGCCGCGTCGGCCGCCATGTGCAGAAACGCCCCCCGCACGTTGGCATCCCGTTCGCGGCCACGCATGAAGAGCAGCGCTGTCAACGTGTTGATCACGACGCCCACAGCCGCCACCGCGATCATCACCGGCCCGGCGACTGGTTCCGGGGACCGCAGCCGATGCCACGCCTCCCAGAGGATGGCCCCGCACGCCACGAGCAGGAATACGGCGTTGGCCAGTGCTGCGTAGATGGTCGTGCGGCGGAAGCCCCAGGTGTAGCGACGCGAGGGGGGGCGACGTGCCAGCCGGCTGGCACCCCAGGCCAGTAGCAGCCCGATGACGTCGCCGGCGTTGTGTCCCGCATCGGCCAACAGCGCTAGCGATCCGGCCCAGGCGCCACAGGCCGCTTCGATGATCACGAAGGCGGTGTTGAGGCCTATGCCGGTGCCCATCGCCCAGTCGAGTTGTTCGGGCGACAGACCATGGGCATGGCCGTGTCCATGCGAGTGGCCGTGTCCGTGGGCGTGATGGTCGTGCTCGTGATCGTGGGCGTCGCAGGGCATGCTAGGATCATACCCATGACCGCCTTCTCCGCCGCAATCCTGCTGTTTTTCGTGATGGACCCGATCGGCAACATCCCGCTGTTTCTGGCCGCGCTCAAGCCCGTTGAGCCATCCCGCCGGTTGTGGGTCGTGAGCCGCGAATTGCTCATCGCCTACGGCCTGCTGGTGGGGTTCCTCTATGCCGGCCGGCCGCTGCTTTCGGTGCTCGGCATCTCGGAGCCGGCGCTCACGATGGCCGGGGGCATCGTGCTCTTCCTGATCGCGATCAGAATGGTCTTTCCTGCAGCGCACGGCAGCCTCGGGGAGCCGGTCGACGGCGAGCCCTTCGTCGTGCCGCTCGCGATCCCGTACATTGCCGGTCCATCAGCGTTGGCCGCGGTGCTGCTCATGACCAGCGGGGATCCGGGGCGGCAAGCGGAATGGCTGACAGCAGTGTCGCTGGCGTGGCTTGCCTCCGCGGTGATCCTGCTGCTGGGGGCGAAACTCAGCAGCTTTCTCGGGGAAAAGGGGATCACTGCGATCGAGCGGCTGATGGGCATGGTGTTGGTGGCGTCGGCCGTGCAGATGTTTCTCGACGGTGCGGCCAAGGTGATCCGCCCGTGACGCGAACGGCATGAACAGAATCAGGAGGAGACGATGAGGAACTTCAACATGGCGCCGCTGCGGGTGGCGGCGATTGGTCGGACGGGCCGAGGCGACTGGGGCCACGCGATCGACCAGTTGTGGAACGGCGTCCAGGGCGTGGAACTCGTGGCCGTGGCGGACGAATCCGAGGAGGGGCTCGCCAAGGCGGTCGAGCGGAACAAGCTCGACAGCTCACGGCCGGGCGTCGCCTATCGTGACTGGAAGACGATGCTCGCGGAGGCCAAGCCCGACATCGTCGCCATCTGCATGCGGCACATCGACTGCCATGCGGAGATGGCGATCGCGGCCGCGGAGGCCGGCGCGAAGGGAATCTTCATGGAGAAACCGTTTGTTCGCACGCTCGCCGAGGCGGAGGCCGTGGTTGCAGCCTGCAAGAAGTCGAACAGCAAGCTCTCGCTGGCGTTCGTCAACCATCATTCGCCCGCCTACGCGGCGGCCCGCGACCTGATCGAGGACGGGCGGGTCGGGAAGGTGCTCGAACTTCGCGGCCGTGGCAAGGAGGATGCGCGGGGAGGCGGCGAGGATCTGTGGGTGCTCGGCTGCCACATCCTCGACATGATGGTCGATCTGGGGGGCGCGCCGCAGTGGTGCGAGGCGGCCATTGCGCAGGATGGCCGGCCGATCGCACGGGCCGATGCCACGGCGGGCCCCGAGGGGATCGGCCCGATCGCCGGCAATTCCATCAACGCGATGTTCGGCCTCGCGGATGGTCCGATTGGATACTTTGCGAGCGTCCGCGATGCCGGTCTCAAGCAGCCGAACTTTGGGCTCACGGTCGTGGGCACGAAGGGCGCGATCCACATCAGGCCCGACCATGTGCCGCACGCCTACCTGCGCGAGGCGCCGCTGTGGCGGGTCGACAAGGAGTTTCCCTGGAAGCCGATCGGTGCGGAGGGCGTGGACTCCCCGCCGGCCAATCGAAGCGATGTCGACCGTGCCGCCGAACGGGCCGACTGGGGGCGACGTGCCGCGGCAGACTTGGTCGACGCGATCGCAGAGGATCGCGAACCGGAGACGGGCATGTACGCCGGGCGGACGGTGCTCGAGATGACGACGGCGGTATATGCGTCGGCGCTGGCTGGTGCACGAGTCACCTGGCCGGTGGCCGTCCGCGGCAATCCGCTGGGTGATTGACCGCGCCGCCGGGACTGCAGCGTGAACGCTGCGAGCGGTGTTGAAAAAAAGGCCATGCCCGGGGGAGGTCCCGTGGCAGCATCCGTGCTGTGGGGTCCGCTCCGTGGTTGTCGAGTTTCCTGACCGGATGTGTCCGCCAGGTTATCAATCGCTTCCTCTCACCCGGGCATGGCCAAGATCGTCAAGAGATCATCGATTGGTCGGTCGGTCAGGTCGTTAGTTCGTCGATGCGACGCCGAAACTCGGGCATCTCGGCCGTGACAAAGGCGGCCCACGCCGCCGGTTGCCAGAGTTCCACGCACACCGCCGCGCCCACCACGAGAAGGTCGGCCCCCGGTTCGACCGCCAGAAATTCGCGAAAGCCCTCCGGCACCACGAGCCTGCCGCGTTCTGCCAGCGTCACGGCCTTGTGACGGGTCGAGAGCAGCCGCCCGAGATCCTGAAGTTGCCCCACCCGTTGCGTGAGCAGCCCCGCCTGCAACTTGCTCCGAACGACATCGACCGCCGCGTCGATCCGCGGCTTCCAGATGGCCGCCGGCCAGAGGGAGAGGCAGCCGGCCCGCTCCTTGGCGAGCACCATCCGCGAGCCGGAAGCCGTCAGCGGGCCGGTGAGTTCGGGGGGCAGCGACAGCCGGTAACGGTCGTCGAGCGTGCGGGAGAACTCGCCGATCAGCAGTTCCGCGGAAGTGTTCATGCGCGACGGTCACGGTCTGTCAGACTCCGTGGGAAACCTCGCGAACAGGGCCTGCTCGAGAGGGCGAATCCATTCGCTTTGGGCTACCAACCCACAGTACAGCCGCTTTCAGGCAGCTGAATGGGTTGGTTTCCCACGGAGGCGGATTTTAGCGGCTCCCCGCGAAAGGTCAACCAGCGGGTTGGGCCGTGGAGCCGCTACGCGGAGTCACTACTTGCAGGAACTGCAGCCGCCGCCGCAGCCGTCCGGGCAGTCGCCCTGTTCCTTCTTGTAGGCCTTCAGGGCCGCGGCTTCCTTCGAGAGTTTGAACTCGGGGCCAGCCGGGAAGTATTGGATGTCGTCCTGCAGGTAATAGGCACTCGGCAGGGTTTGCCCGCCCACGTCGACCTGGCAGCCCGTCAGCGAAAGTCCGCCGGCGGCGAGGAGCAGCAGTCCCGCATGGAAGGCGGTCTGACGGCAACGCGAGGGCAGGGCTTTGGTGCTCATGGGTCTCTTCCCAGCAGGGATCGGAAAGGCTTCGGTGGGGCGTGCGGATCGAGTTGCACATCGACACGTTGGGGTATCGACCGATTCGACCGGCAAACTTTGAACAACCGGCGCGACCATCACATTCGGCACGCCCAGCTTGCCAGCGGGCTTGCCTTCGCTTCCCAGATTGCCGCCTGACGCCTGCCGGCCCGGGCCCGTCTTTTCGCTATTCGTGCTACAACACGAGGTATGAGCCCAATTTCCCCGCAGCGGCGTTGGAGAATGGCCCTGGTGGTGGCCGTGGTCGCGGGACTGTCTGCCGTCAGGCTCGAGGCGCAGGTTGTGCTTCCACCTGGTTTGGGGATGCCGGGCGGCCAGACGGTGCCAACCCAAGGCTTCGATTTCGCTCTGTCGGCACTCTCCAGTGGCGATTTCACCAGCGGCCTCGAGATTGCGCTCCGCGAACATCAGGGGGGCATCCGCGCCGGGGCGCAGCGTTGGATCGATTCGATCGCCAGCTCCGCGGCCGTCGGTGAATGCCACTACGAACTGGGAACCCTCCGCGAAGCCGTCGCCGCCTATGAGGAGGCCCTGCTTCTGTCAGCTGCCCATGCCGATTGGCTGCTGGCCGTGCAGTTTCCGCCGCAGCCTCCGCTGCCACTCGCGCAGCCGCGGGTGGCGACGTGGGGCCGCAGCCAGCGCAACACATCCCCCGCAGGCATTCCCGGCACGATCTCGATCCGCATGGGCGGCGCCGACCCACAGGAAGTGCTGCAAAAGGGGGGCGTGCTCACGGCGCCAGTCAACTACCCCATCCGGCCGCAGGAGATCGTGCGGGCCCTGGTCATCGCCCTCTACCGTCGTGGTGTGATTCTCGGTGACCTCGCCCGCGAAGGTGCGGCGATCGACGAGGCGACGAAGGCTTTATTGCGGCGGCCCGCGCCACCCAATCACTATTCGCAGTCGTGGATCGATATCGCGATTGGCACGGCGCTGTGGTCGCAGGGGAAGGCCGATCAGGCGCAGCCGCTGCTCACCCGCGGTCTGATCATCGGCAATCAGTTCGATCACTCGCTCACCTCGTGGGGGCTGATCGTGCTGGGCCGCATCGCGCTCGACGGCGACCAGCCGGCGGCGGCCGCCCGCTATTTCGAGGAGGCCACCTACACCGCCGCAGACTATGGCGACGCGCGGGCGCTCGAGGAGGCCTTCCGGATGGCGGCCGCGGCCCATCTGGCCGCAGGCACACGGGGCGTGCCACCGTCGATTCGAGGCGGCGCGGAGTGGTCGCGGACCACCCTCCCGGTGTTGCGGGCAACGCTGCTCGGTCTCGAGGCGGAGTCGTTGGCCGTCGCGGGCGATGCACAGGCGGCAGCTGCCGTGCTCTCCGAGATCGACGGGCGTCTCCTGCGCGGCGATCCTGGCCGCGGTCTCGCGGGGGCGCAGCAGGCCTACGCCACGGCGCTGACCGCCTATGCAGCGGGAGACGTGATCAGCGGCGATCGCGAGCTCGAGCGGGCGGTCACGATCTCGCGTCGCCGCGCGCCGGCGATCTTTCAGACATCGCGGCTGGTGGAATCGCTGATGGCTGGCTTTGGTGGCATCTCCGACCGTCAGGCCGACCTCCTCTTTTCGAAACTCCTCGGCGATCCATCGCCGCGCGACACGGCCGTGGATCCCCTTGGTGCGCTCGTCAGGCTCAGCACGCCGCGGACAGAGGCCTTCGAAGCGTGGATCGCTGCGGCCACGCGCCGCGGCAGCGATGCCGCTCTCAATGCCGCCGAGGCCGCAGTGCGGAGCCGCTGGATGGTCACCCAACCGCTCGGCGGGCGACGGACGGCGGTGGAGTGTCTGCTCGGCTCCGATCCCGAGCGATTGCCACGTGCCGATGCCGCGCGGCGAGCCGGTCTGTTGGCCCGCCATCCTGAGTTGGCGGCGGTGCTCGACACGATGACCCGGGTGCGGACGCCGCTCACCGCCAGCCTGATCGCGGCCGCAGGCAGGCCAGCCGACGATCCGGAGGAGGGTGGGCAACGCGCGCAGATGCCGGGCGATCCAGTCACATGGCGCGAATACCAGCGGCTCGCGGACCGCTGCCGGCAATTCGTCGCGGGGATCTCCGCCGGTCGCGAGGCTCCACCGGTCGAGATGCCGCCCTTCACGCTCGCTCCGGAGATCCGGCGACGCCTGGCTCCCAGGCAGTTGATCCTGTCGTTTCACTGGACAGCGACAGGGCTGTTCGCCGCGCTCGAATCGCATGAGCGCGTCGCCACATGGCAGATTCGGCAGCCGGCGGCGGTTGCCAAGGAGATCGGGGCGCTGGCGAAGGCGTTGTGCCTGTTCGATCCAATTGCGCCGGTGTCGACCGAGCGGCTGCTGGCCAGCGACTGGCAGGGGCCTGCCGAGCGGATCGAGCGACTGCTCTTCGAGAACTCGAAGGTCGTGCTGGCCGAAGGCATCGATGAACTCGTGATCGTGCCTGACGGCATGCTCTGGTATCTGCCGTTCGAACTGCTTCCCGTGGGGTCGGCGCGGCCGGCCGCCGTGGGCAACCGGCTGCTCCGTCCGCAGGCCGAGCCTGCCGAGTCGAGTGCGGCACCAGGCAGGGCAGATCAGGAGGAGCAGACGGATCCGAAGCGGCTTCGCGACGTCTGCCGCATCCGCTACTGTCCGACGCGAAGCCTGGCGGTGTTGCGGTTCCAGTCTCCGCGCAGCGGCGGTCCCCTGGGGATCTACGCTGGCCGGCTGTTTCGTGGCGACAAGCCCGCGATCGCGCTTGAGTCGGCCGAACGGCTCGTCGGTTCGCTCGACCGCGCGGTGGTGCTGCCGGCTTCCCTTCCAGCGGCGTCGCTGCCGCTGGCGGCGTCGCTGCTCGACACGCTTCTGGTCTTCGATGAACTGTCGGGCGACGGGCCGGTCGCCACGCGGCCGCTGCTCTCGACGCAGAGTGGCAAGCCGGCCACGACGTTTGGCGACTGGCTCGGCTGCCCCAGCAAGCGGCCACGGTGCGTCGTGCTGCCGGGGTTCCAGTCCGCCATGGCCGGTGGATTGGCGAAGCTCCCCGCGCGTCCCGGCGAGGATGTCTTTCTGGCCGTCACCAATCTGGTGGCAGCGGGTGGCCGCACGGCACTGGTGAGCCGCTGGCGGATGGGAGGGAAGATGAGTGTCGATCTCATGGAGGAATTTCTCAGGGATCGCGCCGTCGCCGATCATGATGCCGACGCCGACGTTCCGCCGGCTGCCGAGAGTTGGCAGCGGGCCGTCGAGATGGTCACGGCCGAGCAGCCCGACGTGGGCCGCGAGCCGCGTTTGAAGCAGTCGCCGCAGGCGGTGCTGCCCGATGGGCGGCATCCGTTTCTCTGGGCCGGCTATCTGCTGATCGATTGCGGCCTGGGACGCTACGAGGATCCGCCGCCGCCCGGACCGGCACAGCCAGGCAAGCCGGCGCCGCCACCGGCGGCGCCGAATCCGGTGGCCGCACCGCCGCAGCCAGCCGCTGCCCCGGCGGCGCAACCGCGAGGGCCGCTCAATCCGGCTCTGCCACGCCCCAAATAAATCAGCCCCGAGCACTCTCCCGCATGTCAGATCTCCTCGCCTCCGGCCCACCGGCCGGCCTTCTGGCCCTGGCTGCGGTCTCGTTTGTGGCCGGCGCGGTGAATGCTGTGGCCGGCGGAGGCACGATCCTCACGTTTCCCGTGCTGGCGGCCATTCTGCCGGCCGACCCCGCGCGGCTGGTGACTGCCAATGCCACGAGCACGATCGGGCTCTGGCCCGGGGCGGTCGCGGCGGCGTGGGCATATCGGGGAGAACGCGATGGCCAGCCGCCGTGGGGGCTGTGGCTGCTCCTGCCAAGCCTGCTGGGGGCGCTGCTGGGAGCCGTGCTGCTGCTCGTGCTTCCGCCGCAGTGGTTCGCGGCTTGCGTGCCCTGGTTGATCCTCACCGCGGCGGTGGTCTTCGCCTTACAGCCACAGGTCGCCCGACTGAGCGCTGCCGCGACTGCGGCCGCGATTCCGGCCGCGGCGGCGCCTGCGACGTCCCGGCTGATCCTCGCCTGTGTCCTTCAATTCTTCGTGGCGATTTATGGCGGCTATTTTGGGGCCGGGATCGGTATCCTCATGCTGGCCGTGCTCGGTGTGCTCGGCCTCGGCAATATCCACCAGCTCAATGCCGTCAAGAACGTGCTCGGCATGACGATCAACGGAGCCGCGGCCGCACTCTTTGCCGTGGGCTCTCTCCTCGGTTCGCAGGACGTCTCATGGCCGCATGCCGCGATCATGGCGGTGGCCGCGGTGCTGGGCAGTTTCGCCGGAGCGCAGATTGCCCGCCGTCTGCCCGCCAGCCTCGTGCGGCGGTGCGTGGCCCTGATCGGATTTGCGCTGGCCGCCTATTATTTCCTGCCGTCCTGATCAGCCGTATGGATCGACAGCCCTGCAGCCGGGCCATACGCTGTCATTGTCGCCCGCTCCCCACGCTCCCCACATGCTCGTCCGCACCGACCACCTCACCAAACGCTACGGCAGCTTCACCGCGCTCGACGGCTGTTCGCTGTCGGTGCCGGAAGGCGCGATCTTTGGGCTGCTCGGGCCCAACGGTGCGGGCAAGACCACGCTGCTGCGGCTCCTGATGGGCTACATCACGCCCACCACGGGAACGGCGAGCGTGGCGGGATTCGACTGCGTGCGGGAATCGCTGGAGGTGCGGGCCCGCACGGCCTACCTGCCCGGCGAGGCGAGGCTCTTCCGCCGCATGGACGGCCATCGCGTGCTCGATTTCTTCGCCAGCCTGCGGCCTGGCTGTCGACGCGAAGTGGCAGCCGAAGTGGCCAGGCGACTCGATCTCGACTGTTCCCGTCAGGTGGCCCGCATGAGCACGGGCATGCGGCAGAAATTGGCGCTGGCGGTCGTGCTCGCGATGGAGACGCCGCTGGTGATTCTCGACGAGCCGACGGCGAACCTCGACCCGACGGCCCGGGCCGAGGTGCTGGAACTCGTGCTCGAGGCCCGCGCGGCGGGCCGCACGGTGATCTTCTCGTCTCACGTGCTCTCCGAGGTGGAGGACACCTGCGACAACGTGGCCATCGTGCGGGCGGGACGGGTCGTCCACGAGCAGTCGCTCGAGCATCTCCGCCGCTGCCACCGCATCCGGGCGCAGCTCAACGGCCCGCTCGGCCCGATCCCCGATCAGCTCGCGGCGAGCGTGAAGATCGCGGAACAGGCGAACGGCACGGTGGTCTTGGAGGCGGGCGACTCGCTGGCGCCGCTGTTGGGCTGGCTGGCAACGCTCCCGCTGGACGAGGTGCGGATCGAGCCGGTTGGGCTGGCCGCCGTATACGACCGGTTTCACCGCTAGACTATTCATATGTGGAATACCGCCATCTGGAAGAAGACGTGGGGCGATCAGCGGGTGCTGATGCTGTCGCTCGTGGCGCTGTGGACGGCGTTTCCCTGGCTCTATATCTGGCTCTCCGCGCAGATTCCGATGCCCGCCTTTCAGGACGTGCTGCTGCGGGCCATTCCCAAGGATTGGCAGCGGCTCTCGGGCGTGCCGTTCACGGAGGTGGCCACGCACGCCGGCCGCGTGGCTCTCGCCTTCGTCGATCCCGTGGTGGTGCTGGCCGCCACGGTGTGGGGCATCACCCGCGGCAGTGATGCCGTCTCGGGCCAGCTCGAACGAGGCACCATGGAGATGGTGCTGGCGGCTCCGGTGCGGCGGGTGGCCGTGTTCGTGACACAGGCGTTGGCAACGACCGCCGCGGCCGCCCTGCTCTGCGCCGTGCTATTCGCGGCCGTCTGGACGGCGATCGCGCTCGGCCCGTGGGCGGGCAAGGTCGATCCGCTCCGGTTCCTCCCTGCGGCGGCGAATGTGTTCGGCCTGATGGTCTGCATGGCGGGCATTTCGGCGGGGGTTTCCGCCGCCGACAGCTACCGTTGGCGGACCATCGGCATCCTCTGCGGCTTCTATGTGTTTTCGATTCTCGCCAAGCTGGTGGGCCGGCTCAGCAAGCCGCTCTGGTGGGCCGGCTACCTGTCGATCTTGAATGCCTACGAGCCGCAACGACTGGTTGGCGATGCGGCCGAATCGTGGCGGCTGCTGGCGGCGTACGACGGCGTGCTCATCGGCGTGGGCGTGGTGGCCTATGCGATCGGGGCGGTGGTGTTCGCGAAACGCGATCTGCCGGCGCCGCTGTAGCACATTTTTGCGTGGAAAAGCCCTCCCCGGCCGTCGCCGCTGGAGTCGCGGAAGCCCGCATGGCGGGAAAGCGGCCGCTTGCCCCATACTATTGTCAGATGAGGCTGTTGCCGGATGAGTAAGAGGGCCCCGCGTGCGGGCCTGGTCCACAGGAACCATCGACCCCATGAAGATTTCTTTCAGTCACCGTCTCCTGCTCGCGTCTGTGCTCCTCGCCGCCGCTGCCGCTGCCAGTGTCGCTGCTGCGGAGCCTGCCGGGGCCGTGGCGGAGCCGGCTGCCGCCGAGGAGTCGCCTGGCCAGGATGACCTCGACGCCGCCGTCGATGCCAAGCTCTCCGCGCAGAGCATCGACGATTTCGCGAACGTGCTCGATCTTTGCAAGCGGGCCATCAAGAAGGGGCTCGCCGCCGAACAGCAGCAGTTTGCCGAGGATCTTTACACCGACACGTTGATGTATCGGGCCGGCCGGATCGTGCAGGCGATCTACGAGGTCGAAACCCCCGATCCGCAGTGGCCGCGGCTGAGGTCGTTTGCCATGCGCGACCTGAACGAGGTGGTGGGCCGCGATCCCAAGCTCGGTGATGCCCATCTGATGATCGCCCAGCTCGAAAGCCTGCCGGGCGGCAACCGCGAGCGGGCCCGTGCGTCCGCGGAGAAGGCGATCGAACTGCTTCCCGATGACAGACTGCAGACGGCACAGGCCCACATCGTGCTCGGCAACACGACCGACGCTGATGACCGCGAGGCACGCGGCTCTCATTACGACAAGGCGGTCGAACTCGCGCCGCGAGACAAGGATATTCGTCGCACCCGCGGCCTGTTCTATCTGCTCACGGACGAGTTCGAGAAGGCCCGCGGCGACCTGGAAGCCGCCATCGATGCCGATCCGGAAGACGCCTCTTTGCAGGAGGCGCTCGGACTGGCGCTGATGATGGTCGACAAGTTCGAAGCCGCTGAGGAGGCGTTCGACCGGGCCATCAAGCTCGATCCCGATTCGTCCGGAGCGTTCTTGCAGCGGGCCCGGGTGCGGGCCATGAAGGGGGATCGACCTGAGGCGATCGCCGATCTCGACAAGGCGATCCGCATTGCGCCCGACGAGGCGGTACCGCTCGTGCTCCGCGCCCGCATCCACCAGCAGTCGGGCGATGCCGAGCGGGCGGCGGCTGATCTTGAGCGGGTGCTCGCCAAGCACCCCGGCCATCCGGCGGCCCTCGAACTTCGGGGTCTGATCGCGGCGGAGCGCAACGATTACTCGGCGGCGATTCGTGATTTTCGAAAACTGGTGGCCCAGAAGCCGGACGACCCGGTGCTCGTGGGGCAACTTGCCATGCTCTACCTGGGTGCAAAGCAGCCCCGGCAGGCGATCAAGCGATTCACACGGTCGATCGAGCTCGATGATAAGAACTTCGCCAGTTGGCGGGGCCGCAGCGATGCGGAGATCTCGATCGGCGACCACGAGGCGGCGCTGGCCGACCTCGAGAAGGCGCTCGAACTGAAGCCGGACGAATCGGGCGTGCTCAACAACCTGGCCTGGCTGCTGGCAACCTCGCCGGATGACTCGATCCGGGATGGCAAGCGGTCGATCGAGTTGGCCCAGAAGGCGTGCGAAGAGACAAACTGGAAGCAGCCCCACATCATCAGCACCCTGGCCGCCAGCTATGCCGAGTCGGGGAATTTCGAGGAGGCGAGGAAATACAGCAAGCAGGCGGTCGAGTCGGAGGACAGTTCGCCGGAAGTGAAGAAACAGCTCGAGGGGGAACTGGCGAGCTATGTGGCTGAGAAGCCCTGGCGCGAGAAGCAGGAGCAGGAGGATCAGCCGCTGGAAG
>JBIIGJ010000106.1:0-11073 GCA_044236455.1 Pirellulales bacterium | reverse complement strand
CCCTTTTGATCCCTCTACCACGAGACTCGCTGAATTCCCGCGACCGCGTCGAAATGGACGTCTCGGGAGATGACAGGGAGTCCTCGTTGTCGGGCTATGGCGGCGATCCATGTATCGTTGATCGGAATCGGTGTGCCTGCTTTTTTGAGTTCGAGCCGCACCGCGCCGTAGGCATGGGCCACATCACGGTCGATCGCCACGACTTCAACGCTGCCCAGATTGGAATGAAGCCAGTCGGCGTAACGCCGGTAGTGCCTCGATTGGCGGATGCCAAACTCGAACTCGCCGAGGACGACCGCCGGAATCATCATCTCGGTCGCCGATCGCAGCACGGGCTCGATCGCCCGGTCTCCCTCCGCCCATGCAGAGAGGGCGTTGGTGTCGAGGATCACGATTCATGCTCCGGTTCGATCGACTCAAATTCTTCTTCGATCAGGTCGCGGATGCGTGCCGTTTCGGCCCCCAGGTCGGCGAGGCCACCGAATCCTTTCATCCACGGCGGATCGGTTGCTTGGGCGCGGTTGTTTTCGTGTTCGAGTTGCGCGCGGAGGGTGTTGGTCACGAACTGCCGCAAGCTGATGCCGCTGAGCGACGCCCGAGCCTTGGCGAGCCGAAAGAGGTCGTCCGGGATGTCGATCGTTGTTTTCATGCTGAAAATCGTAGCCGTAAATACGGCACAGTCAACGCATTTTTACGGGTAGCCATGCTTGAGAATAGCCCGGCCAATGGCACTTCAGTAACCATTTTTGAGCTGATGAGCGGCTTGTGATCTGCGGAACCAATGCCTCCCCGGCGGGGGCGGCGTGGCCTCCTCCGTCCACGGCGCCGTCAGCGCCAGCGGTACGACGTGAGCCCCTTCAGATCGCGGATGAAGAGCTCGTCCCCCTCGACGGCGAGGTGCGCCCAGCTCTCCTCCGCGGCCACCTTCGCCTCGCCGAGCGGAACGTATTCCGTGGGCGTGGCCCGGATGAGCCGCAGATCGCCCGTCTCGTCGAGGGCGAGGATGCGGTCTCCCTGGGCCACCAGGCTCCAGTAGCGGCCGAACGGCTTCGTGATCCATGACTCCTTCCCCGTGGCGAGGTCGAGGCACGCGAACCGCTGGTTGCGGAGGTGCACGTAGGCGTGGCTGCCCATGACGATCGGCGTCGACATGTAGCCCTGGATCTTGTTCCTCCACACCTGCTCGACCGGCTTGTCGGTGCGGGCCGGGTCCACGGCGAAAAGGAACGAGCCTCCCCCGTAGCTGGTCGTGAACACGCGGCCTTCACTGACGGTGGGCGTGACGATGTTCATGCCGCGGAAGGCTTCGATCGGGGTCTTCCAGAGCACGGTTCCCTTCTCGGGATCGACGCCGGCGAGTTCCTCGCGGGCCTGCACGAGGATCTGCGGCACGCCGCCGAGCGTGGCGGGGTAGGGAGACGAAAACGCGCTGCCCATCATGCCGCCGCCGTCGTCGAGCACCCGCCAGACGATCTTCCCGGTCAGCTTGTCGAGCTTCACGAAGCCCGAACCGGCCTGCACGTAGACATGGTCGCCGATCACGAGCGGGCTGGAGACGAATCCGAATGCGGGGAGCGGACTCTCCAGGGCGGCCATGAAGTCGACCCGCCACAGCTCCCGGCCGGTCGCCGTGTCGAGGCAGACGAGCATGTCGCGCATGCCGGCCACGTAGACGCGATCGCCGTCGACGCAGGGCGTGGAGCGAATCCAGGAGCCGTTCGAGGCGGCGAAGAAGGGGACGCGGAGCGAGCCCTCCCACTGCACGTGCCACCGCTCCGCCCCCGTCGCCCGGTCGAGCGCCCGCACGTGTTCGGTCGAGGCGTCGAGGGTCTCGGTGACGATCACCATGTCGCCCGCGACCACGGGGCCGGAGTAACTCGGGCCGAGTTCGGTCCGCCAGCGCTTCTCGACCCGCGACTGGTCGAGGCCGTCGGGCCAGGCCGCGCCGGCCACGAATCCGTCGCGATTCGGGCCCCGCCACTGGGCCCACGGGGTGTCGGCGCCGGCGCGACCGCATCCAAGTCCGACGGCGATGACCAGCGTCGCGGCCCACGCCACGCGGGCCGGTCGGCGGCGCCGTCCGGCAGAAGGGGTATTCATGCGTGTGGACTCCGAGAATGGATCGGGGAGGGGATCGCGACCGCGGGGAGCATATCGCACCGGTCCGAAATTTTTTTGCATCCGATCGCCTGGCGGCAACGAATGCCTCTTCGTCGGGGCCGTGCGGCGTCGACTGACTCGCGTTCACCTCTCCTCAAAGGGAATCCTCATGCGTTGTTCATCGTTCCGTCTCGCCCTCGCGGCCGCTCTCGTCCTGCCCATGGCAGCCTCGGCCGTCGCCGACGAGTGCCCAGTGGCCGCCGCGCAGAAAGCCAAAGCCATGGCCCAAGCCAAGGCTCAGGCACAGACCCACGTGCAGACCGTGGCGTTCAACGCCGACCGTAAGGACATCGTCGATACGGCCGTCGGCGCCGGCAGCTTCAAGACGCTCGTGGCGGCGGTGCAGGCAGCCGGCCTGGTCGAGACCCTCAAGGGCAAGGGGCCGTTCACGGTCTTCGCCCCCACCGACGAGGCCTTCGCCAAGCTCCCCGCAGGCACGGTTGAGTCGCTGCTCAAGCCGGAGAACAAGGAGAAGCTCGTCGCCGTGCTCACCTACCACGTGGTCCCGGGCAAGGTGATGGCGGCCGACGTCGTCAAGCTCACCGAGGCTCCGACGGTTCAGGGCTCCAAGGCCAAGGTGAAGGTTGCGGACGGCACGGTGATGATCGACAACGCCAAGGTCGTGAAGACCGACATTGAGACGAGCAACGGCGTGATCCACGTCATCGACGCGGTGATCCTGCCCCCCGCGGGCAAGTAGTCGAGAGTAATCAGATCCGCGGTCGGCTGGCGGGGTGGGCATGAGCCTGCCCCGCCGCCGGCACGCTACGCCCCCCAGGCTAGGATGAAGCCGGTATGCCGCTGACGGCGGGCCGGCAAGGCGAACGGCGGCAGCACGACATCGGACACGCAGAGGCTCGTCTTGGAAGACTCGCTCCTCACAAGGATCGCCGACGGAGACCAGTCGGCCGTGCCGGACTGCATCTCCCGGTATGGCGGACTGATCTGGACGCTCGCGCGGCGTCGGCTGGCGAGCCGGGAGGATGCCGAGGATGTCGTGCAGGAGATTTTCGTCGATTTGTGGAGGTCTGCGGACCGGTTCGACCCGCTGGTTGCCGAGGAGATCACTTTCGTGGCGATGATCGCCAGGAGACGCGTCATCGACAGGCTCCGCCAGCGGTCGGTGCTGCCGCAGGCAGTCTCGATCAACGACGCGGGCGTGTCTGGTGTGGTCGATGGAGCGGGCTGTGAGACGGTGGGCCAGCGGCTCGAGCTCGGCGAAGAGGCCCGGATCGCCGACGAGCATCTCCAGCGGCTCAAGCCCGAAGAGCAGCAGATGCTTCGGCTTTCGATCTACGACAACCTCTCGCATGCGGCGATCGCCGAACAGACCGGTTTCCCCCTGGGCACGGTCAAGTCGCACATTCGACGCGGACTCGACAGCCTGCGGCGCACGCTGGCTGGTCGCCGACGGGATGCCTTCGCAGCAGACGGCCACGGGCGGGCGACCACTGAAAGGAGCACGCGATGAGCGGCTTCGACAACGAACACGACAATGCCTTCTGGGCATCGGCCCCGGGAAGCGCCCCGAGCGACTGGGAGTTCGCCGCTGCGGCGGTCGAACTGGCGCTGGTTCGCCGCGCGGGCAGCCCGCTCCCGGCCCTGCCGGATGAGCTTGCCGGGCGAATCAGCCGCGCGGCGCTGGCGCACCTGCCGCGGATCACCGCCGTCGAGACCAGGCCGGCACCGAAGTCTGTGGGCGACCAGTCTGCCGGTCGGTCTTGGCTCGCGGCGGCCGGTTGGTGGACGGCGGCCTGTCTCGCCGGTGTGCTTGCCTGGCAGTGGAGTGGGGCGTCGCGGATCGCGGCACCGCCGAGCGGCGACAGGAAGCCGCCGGTGCTGGCGGAACTGCGCGGCAAGCTGCTGGCCGAGGATCCCGAGGCGGTAACGGTCGCTTGGAAAAAGGCGGGTGACGATCCGGCGATCGTCGCCGGCGAAGCCGGCCTGGAATCGGTGGGAGCCTTGGGCGACGTCGTCTGGAGTTCCGCACGCCAGCAGGGCTACATGCGGTTTCGGGGCCTGGCAGCCAACGATCCGACCGTCGCCCAGTATCAACTCTGGATCTTCGATGCGGAGCGCGATGAGGCCTATCCCGTGGATGGCGGCGTGTTCGACGTGCCGGCGGCCGGCGGCGATGTCGTCGTCAGGATCGACCCGCGGCTCCAGGTCAGCCGGGCCACGGCATTCGCGATCACCGTCGAGAAGCCCGGCGGCGTGGTCGTCTCCAGCCGCAAGCGGCTGCCGCTGCTGGCAGCGGTGCCGTGATCTGTCGACAATGACGACGCTCAGGCTGCTGTCGCCGGTGGTCAACCTTCGGCTTCTGCCGAGCTATAGTATGGATTCTGCCGATCTCGCTTCAGTGCTCGCATGACGACCGTACCTTCACTCCTGACCGCGACGAGCCGCCGCAACCGGCTGCCAATCCGATTCCGATGGGCCGTTCTTCTGGCTGTCGGGGCATCGACGCTCGTTGACGCGGCTGCCGCGGCCGCTCCGGAGGCGCTTCCGGTGGCGGCCGTCCTCGATCTCCACGGCGAGGGATTCATTGCCGGAACATTCGCCGACGGGCCTGCCGCCATCGATAAACCGCAGGGAGCGATTGTGTGGCGGTCGCCGGCATTCGCAGATCCGTTCGCGTTCCCTCTCGATGCGATTCGAGGCATCCGCTTCCCGCGGCCGACGGGCGATCCGCCGGCTGGCGGCGGCGACTGGCGCGTCGAACTCACCAGTGGAGACGCGTTGGTGGGATCGATCGAGTCACGCGACGATTCGGCCGTGGTGATGGTGATCGGTTCAGCCGCGACACCGATCAAGATTTCCGTCCGCCGCGACTCGATCCGCCACATGGATCGTGTCATGGATGGTGTCGGCGAGAGCGACTCGTACGCTGGGCCGACCGGTCTTGAAGGCTGGCGCGTGAGCCCGCCGAATACCTGGCGACAGGATGCGGCGACGCTGACCGGCACCGCTGAGTCCACGCTTGGTCGCACGATCCGCTGCGGTCCAAGGTGCCGGTTCGACCTCTCCCTTTCCTGGAAGGAGCAGCCCTCGGTGCAGGTCACGCTCGGAGATCGCACCGCAGGCCGGAATTGGCCCTACCAAATCGAACTCGGCCCGACGGGCATGGTGGCGCTGCGACAGGAGGATGTCGCCGCGGGGGATGCGTCGCCCCGGGCAGATCTCGAGCCGTTTGGCGATCTCCCGAAAACGGGCCTGACGATGACGGTCTTCGTCGATCAGCAGGCGGGCCGAATGGCCGTCATGCTGCCGGGTGTCGCGGCGGCCGTCGCCGACCTCACGGTGGCGCCGGGCGCCGGCAGGCCCGGCGACGCCTTTCGGCTTGTCCTGAAAAAAGGCTCGCTCACGCTCGAAAGCCTCCGCGTTTCGCCCTGGCGGACCGCAGACCCGACACTCGAAGAAAATCCCCAAGGGCAAGCACCGCGGCCGGTGGTGGCCGGCGACGCCCGTGCCAAGCCTTCCGTGCAGGTCGTTGATGCTTGGGGTTCGCGGCTGAGCGGCGAACTCGAGCGTGTTACCAGCGACGCGATCGTGATCGCCCATCCCGCGATCGCGGGCGCGGTGTCGCTGCCGATCGCCACGCTCGCCACGCTCACGAGTCTGCGGCCCCGGCAGGCGCCGAGCGAGCTTCCCGGCCGCATTGGCCGGCTCGACTATGACTCGGGCACGATGCTGGGCTGCCTGGCGCCCGCGCCGCCTGCCTCGGCCGGAGCGGCCATCGCCTGGCAGCCGGCTGGCAGCCTGACCGCGAGCGTGCTTGCGTTTCCGGCAAATGGCCAGCCGCAGGCGACGATCACCTACGCGGAGACGCCGGCGGAGAGCAGGCCGCAACTGCCGCAGCGCGGCAGGAAGCCACAGGTGCTCCAGCAGGCATCGCAGGCCCGCGACCCTCTGCCTCCCCCGAAGCCGGTGCAGGTCGATCAGACCGCCCCCGACTGGTTCGGCTCGCGGTTGATCCTTCGCACCGGTGAGACGCTTCTCTGCCGTGTCGAGTCGATCGACGAGCAGTCGTTGCGAGTGCGGGTGCCCGGCGGCGAGGTGGTCACTGTTTCGGGAGAGTGGGTGCAGGCGTTGGAACTGGTGAACGCGGGCGGTCGGCAGCTGACGAGCGAAAAATTCCGCAGCCTGACAACGCTCCCGCGGTCGCAGCGGCAGCAGCCACCCACGCATGTGCTGCGATCGGTACAGGGGGATTACCTGCGGGGGCGACTCGTCTCGATGGACGAATCGACCGTGCGGATGGCCTTGGAAGCCGGCCCGCGAGACAAGCCCGTGGCCCTTTCCAGGGGCGACGTGGCGAGGCTGATTTGGCTGCATCCCGAAAACATGGCGACACCGTGGCAACCGCCGCAGCCGATCGCCGCGGAGGGGCTGCTCGTGGACGCCACGGTCAGCACGACCGAGCACTTGCGGCTCGTCGCCACCGGCGTCGATGGAAACGTGATCCGCGGGGTGAATCCGGCGATCGGTCCGTGCCGCATCGACCTCGAGAATGTCCGCGTCTTGTTTCTCGGCGGCAGACGCGATGACCTGCCGCAGACCTCGCCCTACTCCCAGTGGCGGCTGACGCTCGCGGCTGACCCGCGAAACCTTCCGCCAGGGTCGCGGACGCCTGCTGCGCCCGATGCACTCGATCCGGACGCCACGGCCGCGACCGACCAGCCCGCGACGGAGCCGCAGCGCGTGTCGCCGGGTGCCGACAGTCGCGCTGCTGCGGACCTGCTGGTGGAGGCGGATCGCCTCGCCTCCGAGCGCGACCGCCGTGCCGTGGCGGCCTACGCCACGCTGCTGTCGGCCGATGATCGCGACGTTCGTAGCCGAAGCATCGCGCAACTCAGGAGGATCACAGCCGCGGGGCTGCCCTACGGGATCGACGATGCCGTTGCACGACGGGAAACGCAGGCGACCGCATGGCGGCGATGGGCCGCCCGCAACGCGGTCTCGGTGGATCTCCGATTTCCCGACAGGAAAGAAGCGTCGTGGGGCCCGCCACCGCTCGGACGGCTGTTGGTCTGTCGCCCGGGGTCGAACGACGTCGTCGAGTACGACGACAACGGCGTCGAAACATTCCGTGTCGCAGTTCCGTCGCCATGGGCCTGCGACGGCACGCCCGACGGCCATCGGCTGATCGGTTCCTACGGCGGGAAGTACATCGTCGAATTCGACGAGACTGGAAAAGAAATCAGCCGGATTGCCAACCTCGAGTCGGGCGTGATGAGCTTGCGCCGGCTCGAGAACGGCCACACGCTCGCGACGCTTGCCGATGCGAACAAGGTCGTCGAATTCGATCCGGAGGGCAAAGTCACGTGGGAAGCGAGGCTCGCGGGTCGGCCGTGCGACGCTCGCCGCCTGCCCGATGGTCGCACGCTCGTGGCGCTGCACAAGGCCAATCGGATCGTCGAGGTCGATGAGGAGGGGAGCGAAGTCTGGGCCGTGGAAAATCTTCCCGACCCGCAGGCCGTCCAGCGGCTGCCCAACGGCAACACGCTCGTCGCCCTCACGGTGCCGGGGATCGTTCGCGAAATCGACCAGGCCGGCAACGAGGTGTGGTCGCGGGAGGGCTTTGCGGTGCTCGTCGATGCCCAGCGGCTCCCCGACGGCCGCACACTCCTGCTCGAGCAGAACGGAACCCGCATCGAGTTGGATGCCGACGGCAACGAGGTTTCTCGCACCGACGGCGTCTCGTCCAGCCGGCTCCTTGCGTATTAGGGCGACATCGTCGCTGTCGAACGATCAATCGACAGCGGGAGAGGCAGCGTTCAGGAAGCTGCCAGCCGGCGGGTCACGCACTCGGCCAGCAGGCGGCGGAGCGTGTTGAGCCGGTTGTAGAGCGTCTGCGGCGCACGCTCGAGGGCTCGGGCCAGTTCGGCGATCTGCTGGCCATGCACATACACCGCTTCGAGCAGTTCGCGATCCTTGGCGGGCAGTTCATCGAGGCATTGCTCGAGCGCCGCCAGGCGGGCCGGCTGGTTGCGGATGTCAGCCGCCCGCTCCGCGGCGAGCAGGGCCAGCAGCGATTCCTCGAAACAGTGCGGCGAGCGGGCTGCAAGCCGCTGGAAGTTCTTCGCCTCGTAGAAGCAGATTGTCGTCGACCACGCCAGAAAATCGGTGCCCGGCTCGAAGGTGTCGAACTTTCGCCACATCGTGAGGCTCGCCTTCTGCAGCACGTCTTCGGCGTCGTGCCGGCGGCCGAGCAGCGAGAGCAGATACCCGAGAAGCCGATCGTGCGCCGCCGTGAGCAAGACCACGAAGTGGCCGCGCGAGTCGCCGTCGGCTTCAGGCGTGTCGACTGTCATCCTGGTGGTTCCTGCCAAGAGCATCCAATAGTTGACACGTGCACCTCACGAGTTGGCCGCGGTTCGGGGCTGCCCATGCCCCATCGCCGGACGTTCGCTACGGCCATCCTGGCCTTCGCTCACTCGATGCTGACTGCGCTCCGGCATCCTGCCTGCGCTTGTCAGCAACGCCGGCTCATGGGGCCCGGCCAGCCACTCACGGATACTGCATTCGAAACAGTCAAACCCATTTGCTCGGGGAGTATACCAAGCCGGCCTGATGATCCTCGGACCATCATTTCGAACCGAGCAGCCAGCGGCAGGTAGCTTCCGTGATCTTTTCGCCGGCGTCGGAACGCCACCAGGCGCCCGCAACGTCCTTGCCCAGCGGTGCCAGCGTCAGGAGAGCGACCCGGCCCTTGCCGGCTTGACCGAGGATGAGCGCCGGTTTGCCACCCGCGGTCAGGGCCACCTGGGCGCCGGGCTTCGGTGTTAGGTGGTGCAGCCAGACGGTCGCCGCATTATCGGGAAGCTTGAGTGCGGCCAGCGGGCCGGCAGCCTTTAGTGGCAGCGGAGCCGCGGCGGGCTGCAGATCGTAAGGCTTCAGTGTCGCCGGCAGGATCGGCGCCAGCAGGTCGCTCTCCTGCCACCAGCCGCACCCGAAACCGTACGGTCCACCGGTCATCAACAGGGATCCCCCGGCCTCGACCCAGCCCTTTAACCAGGCACGCTGCTCCAGCGAGAGCGTTCGCAGATCCACATCGGCCAGCACGAGCAGGCGGTATTTGGCCAGTTCCTCGGGGTTCTTGAGCTTCGGTTCGCCCCCCCATGTGTGCTGCCCTTGGAAGGCATACCAGCCGCCTTCGGTCATGGGGATGTTGAGTTGCTTCAAGGCCGCCGGCAGGCCGAGCAGCTCGTGCCAGAGGCCGCCAAGGCAGAAGGTGCCGCCATCCGCGGCTGGTGCCAGATCCGCCGGCCAAGGGCGGAGCTTCTGCTGGACGAGGCTTTCGGCCTCGGGCAGGGCCTTCAATTCGCGGACCTCGAGCCAGTCGATGAGCAGCCCGTCCCAGCCACCAGAGATTGCCACGCCGCAGTTTCCGCGGTCGTGGCCGACTTCGGCTTCAAGAGTCAGGTCTGTCCATGCGCCGGGAGTCAGGCCCTCCAAGTTGAAGTCCTTTTCCACCACCCAGACCTGATGGGCACCCCAGCAACGGAGGTGGAGCTTCGCGCCGGCGGGCGGCGCTGCCGGAGTTTTGACCCGCAGGACGAATTGGTAGAGACCTCCCCGCACGCCGCCGAAGTAGGTTTCCGTCTGCAGCGGAGCTTTCACCTCGACGGCTTTGCCTTCACGGCACGCGGCGTCCACGACCCGCCCTTCCTGCTTCCTCCAGACCGGGTGACTGACCGCGAAGACTTGCGGGCTCAGCGCGTTCGGAGAGACCGGTGAGGTCGTCGGTGCGGTCGTGAATTTCGCAGGCACCGTCGGCTTCGGCGGCAGCGGGAAACGCCAATCCGGCAAGCGATCCGATGCCGGTCCGCTGCATTCGATCGCCACGATCGACCACTGCACGACGCCGGGCACCGTCACCTCGGCACCCTTTCCGGAACTCCGCAATGCGAGGCTGTCCCGGCGGGGCGCGCTGCCGTGCGACACCACCGTGAGTTCGCACTTCGGGTCGGGGTTGATGGTGGTGTCCAGCCCATCGCCGTTGTCGGCGGTCAGATGCCAGGCGCGCTCTGCTTTCCAGCCTTTCGGCAGTGACCAGTTCAGCGCCAGATCCGTCGCGGTCGGCGGCGGCAACTCGTTCTTGACGTCCACGCCCGGCTTGGCCGGCGGGTTGATCAAATGCACGAGATAGACCCGCTTGCCGGGCGCCGGCTCGAGGACACGGACATAGCGTTTCCACCAGACCTCGCGACCTCCCTTGGCCTCCACGGCCAGGGTTCCCTCCGGGGCCGGGCGGAGTGTCTCACCATAGATCAGGTCACAATGGCGGGCGGCCAGCCGGAGATAAGGCACCTGCCACTCGGAAGCGTAATAGGCCAGGTGCACCCGGCCGGCCAGCATCAGCGCCGTCATGGTGCGGCCATCGACGGCATACGTGTGCGCCTGGGTGATAGCGTAGGCGTGGCCGCCCCGCCGCGCCGCATTGTGGCCGAGGCGGTTGAGCTTGTCGGCGATCTCCTCCCAGTTGACGCCGTCGCCCCAATAGGCCGTGGTCCGCTCCTGCATCTGCAGGCCGTCGTTGCGCAGGTGCTCGGTGTAGTAGTCGCTCTCCGCCAGCGGTGGGGCGTCCAGCGGCATCGGCGTCTCCAGATCCGCGTTGCCGTTGGTCTGCGTGACCCAGGTCTCGCCGCTGCTGGCGCCGATACGCGGCGTCCATTCAAAGTTGCGTCCGTAGATGATCCCCGGCTTGGCCTGCTCGATGGCGTTGCGCAAGCGGGTGACCAGGACCGGCACGGTGAACCCGCGATAGGGCACCTGATTGCCGAGCAGGTCGGTCGCCGGGAAGTCGTAGTCGCAGTAGTCGTCGTAGCGGAAACCGTCCCAGTCGAAGAACTTCGTCGAGGCGACCAGTTGGTCGATGTGGTAGTCGACCGCCGCCGGGTTGCCGGTCAT
>JBIIGJ010000105.1:0-11125 GCA_044236455.1 Pirellulales bacterium | reverse complement strand
CCTGCCATTGCAGGACGGGCAAACCCCGCGCCCCTTGCACGAGAACGCGATGACAAACCCCTGGCCGCAGCCCGTGCAGAGGGCACGGCCGAACCCAAAGCAGAGGATGCCGCACTCGAGATACCCGAAGCCCCGGGAACGGCCGACTGGGACACCGTCTGCGCAGACGCCAGAAAAACGCCACCGAAGCGGGCGCGGGGCGTTATGAGAAACCCGCTCCGGACGCCCGGGCCGCTCCTCCCGAGGGCTCACGAGTCGCTCATCAGCCGGAAGACCGGTGCGGAGGTGCCATTGACCGGACTATCCTTTGGACGCCCAAGCCGCTCCCCCCTGCGCTCACGAGTCGCTCGTCAGTCGGGAGACCGGTGCGGAGGTGCCATTGACCGGGCTATCCTTCGGAATGGCGCAGGCGGATCCCCTCGACCGCGACATCCCGGCAACGGGCGAACCAGATGTTTCGCGGCCGGCCGGCACGGACATTCTTGTAGCGGCTGAACTGCGGCCCCTGCCCGTCGATCGTGCCCGTCCCGCTGATCCGGATCCCCTCGCAGTCGAGCGCGAACAGCAACGCGCGCACACCTTCGGCGCTCTCGAAAAACGTCTCGGGCACGGGATTGTAAAGGCGGTAGTGATCCAGGTCGTCGCTGCCCAGCAGCGTCGCCCCGTTCTCCTAATCGAGGGTGAGCCGGCTGCAGAGCGTCAAGCCACCGGTGAGGTAGCGACCAGCCGGCAAGCGCAAGGTGCCGCCGCCCGCGCTGGCGCAACGGTCAATAACCGCCTGGAGCGCCGCAGTGTTCAGGGTCTGCCCGTCTGGAACGACCCCATGTTCGGTCACGAGATAAATCATGCGTGTTCTCCTACTTGAGGTCCGCGTAGACGATGCCTTGCTGCGCTCTCTCGATGGTCAGCCCAAGGCCGAGTTCTCGGACGGCGAACCCGGCCTCTCCGCCGGCGAAACACAATCCGTTTTTACTGTTCGACTTGCGACTAGCGACTTGCGACTAGCGACTTGCGACTTGCGACTTGCGACTAGCGACTTGCGACTTGCGACTTGCGACTTGCGCAGGTATGCGGCGCGGGGCCGAATGCCTCCCGAGCGAGTCACGGCTGCCCAAGCCCGCACTTGAGGAAGAAATCCACCAACTTCTGGGAGTGGAAGATTTCAGGGCACTCCTCGTGCCCTTTGCCGGGGACGATTTCGACCTCCATCTCGCCGCCGAGGGCACGGTAGCGCTGCTGGACTGCCAACGTGTTGCGCTCCGCCGGGACCGCGCCATCCTTGTCGCCGGTGATGTGGAAGATCGGGATTTTCTTTTCCGCAATGGGGGGCAGCCGCTCGATCGGATTATGCTGCGGGAATTGCTCCTTCATGTCCTCCTCGGAAAGGCCATATGTCTTGCTCGTGCCCGCCAGGCTGTTACCCCAGGAGAAGACTGTGATGTTTCCGACCGGATAGATGCCGCCGATGCAGCGCACCTTGTCCGGATTCTCGGCCGCCCAGTTGTAGCAGAGCAGTCCGCCACGGCTCTGCGGCATCAGGCAGACTTGCTTGTCCAGGGCGAACTCCTTCGTCGCCAGGTCATACAGTTCCGTGACCACCTGCCGGGCCTCGGGCTTGCCGAGCCACTCCGCCACTCCCGGCGCGGCGGCGATGGCGAAGCCCGCGTCAAGCAGCCGCTCCCATATCCAGGTGTCGCCGATGGTGTGCGGCGCGTAAATGACCCAAGGGCGCGCTCCCGGCGGCGGCGCCTTGGTCGGCAGGATGAGATACGCCTCCTGTCCCGACTGTAGCTTGAGTCCGATCCTTTTCACCGTGCGCAGCGGGAAGATTCCCTCCTTGCACCCGGAAGGCAGCGGCATCTCGCCGTAGACGCTCTTGAGGGTGTTCGTCGGGGCGGCATTCGCCTTGGGCTCCTCGGCGCGGGCGGCGCCTGCCATAAAGGTGGCTGCCAGGGCCATGGCCGGGAGTGCGGTGTGTATCTTGCTTCTCATTGGGGTTGTTTTGGACTGGCGACCAGCGACGCACGGGTTGCCCCGCTAGTCGCAGGTCGTTCGTCGTGTATGCCTATTTCACGAGCACCAGCCGGTAATCGTGGCTTTCGAGGGGTACGGTGACCGCGGCCTTGCCCTCACCAAACCGCGTCCCCAGCGACTTTCCAGTTTCCAGATCCAGGCACTCCCGGATCGGGCGGCCCAGCAGCTTCACGCCGTCGAGCGCCACCGTCGTCTGGGTTGTCTCCTTGCGGGTGTTGAACACCACGACCAGCGCCTCATCCTGCCCCTTCTTGGGATGGTTTTTGTACACCGTCGCCACGGCGTCCGCCCTGTCCGGCTTGGCCAACGCGCCACTGCGCCAGTAGGGGATCCATTCCGTGCGGGAGTCGTCAAAGAGATCGAAAGTGTCGAGCAATGTCGCAGTCTTTTTCACCAACTCCGGATGAAGGGCATGCGGCTCCAGGCCGACATCATGCAGAAGAGCCATCCCGATGATGCTGCGCGACTGGAACGGCCTCTCACCCTTGTCGAGATTGAACTCCCTGTCCTGCGTCACGGCGCGGTGCAAAACCGGCACGCCCACCCAGCGGCCGATCAAAGCTCGATAGCCAGCCAGGCCGCCGACATTGTCGTACTGATCAAAAGAGAGGTTGGGCATATACCAGAAGCCCTCAGTCGCCCAGAGATAACTGCAATAGCCGTTGATGGCCGGCACATTTCCGCTGTGCGGATAGCGTCCCTGGACGTTGAACATCGCATTCTGGTGCGATACCGTGGCCATGCGTTTGAACAGGTCGCGGAAAAGCGGGATGTTCAAGGTTCCCTGGACCTGGCCGTCGTCGCGGAGGTAGGCGGTGCCGCGTCGCAGGCTGGCACTGCTCCAGTAGGCTTCGTGATCCCACCAGAATCCGTTGAGCCCGCCCTTCTTCTGCAACTGGTCGAACGACCAAACCCGCATGTCCACCGAGCTCGGAAGCAGATCCTGATAGATGCGTGTCTGCTGCCGTGGATCAATGTAGCCGAACTCGCCGCGATACCCGACACCCATGGTCGGATTGGGCTTGGGTTCCGTGGTGAAGGCCCATTCGCCAGCATAGGTCTCATACTCGCGCATCCCCAGCCCGAGCGTGTTCGTGGCGGTATACTTTGCGGTAAGAGCATTATATTTGGGCCATGAGTTGCGTTTCTGGCGCAGGATGGTTTCGCGCAGGATGGCCCAGTCCGTTTCATCGGTGAGCGTGACCTGATCCGTTCCCGCCATACCCGCAAGGCCATGGCCTCCCATGCTCGACCGGATGCCGCCAGCATCCAACGGCTTTTTAGGTGCAGTGTTGATTTTTGAGATTGGATTCACGTCGCGGCGGTAGCCGGGTGTCATCGGCTTGACGGGTGTCGCCTGCAATGCGAATTGAATTTGCCGAGGCGCGTCAATCCTCCGCGGCGTGTTTGCCAGATGCAGCACGAGTTCGACCACGCCGTTCACCCGCCGGATTTCCGCCGTGTCTTTGCGGTCGTCCAGCATCCATCCCTGATCTGACCAACTGACGTAGGACAGACCCCGCTCGCCGTTGCCGAGATAGCAGAGCGAAATGTATTTGCCGTGGATGCCGGCCGTGGTCGGCAGATTCTTGTACGACTGCCACAATACTCCTTCACCCTTCGGCAACTCGCCAAAAAAATCAGGGTTACGTCCACCGCAGCCATTTATAATGGTCGTGTCCACCGGCTCCGCCATGGGAATCACCAGGTCCATGGACGTCACGTCCGTCTTGCCTTCCGGCCGCAGCGAGAGCGTGACCTTCGTCAAACCGTCGTATTCCGTCCGGGTTTCGACCGTGAGCGGCAGCTCGCCCAGCCGCCCCTTCGCCACCGTCTCCACCACGCCGGGTTCAGCCCGCGTCACCTTGAAAGGCTCCTCCGTTTTCCATGTGGCGACTTTTCCGCCTATTGAAGCATCCATGCGGATGGGCTTGGCCAGCAGCTCGTCGCCTTGGCTCTTGACCGAGGCGGGCAGGCCGTCCGCACCGAAGGTGATGTCGCGGCCCCAGACGCCGACCGTCTGCTTCTGGACAGTCATCGGCGTCCACGGCGGAATTACCACGTCGCCTTTGCCCAGGGTGTTGTTCTCCCACTCAAAATGGTGGCGTGTGAAGGTGTCCACTTTCTCGAACAGGACTTTCCCCTTCTCGTCGAGCAATCGGCAAAACACGCCGTAGCCGCCCAAAGGCAGCGACGGCGTCTCGACGAAGATGTTGACTATGCCCGAGGCGGGAATCGGTTCGCGGCGATAGGCCATGCGATAGGAAGTTCCGGCCACCGCATGCTGCTGGTGTGGTTCCACCAGCCGCTCAATGGCCACTTCGAGAGTCTTCGCGGCGCGCACGTCCGGCTTGATCCCGAGGATGTCAATGTCGGCGCTCACCTCGCAGCCGCCATAGCTTGGCATATAGGCCGTGGTGATCGCCGGGTCGCCGGACTTGCCGCGCGACGCGGCTAGAAAGTCAAAGAGGGACGTCTGCAGGTCGGACGGCCGCTTGAAAAAACGCCCGTTCTGACGGAAGAGCGTCTGCTTTGCCTCATCGCTGACGGTCAACTGATAGCGGTAGGCCGACTTGCCCCGCAACTGCTGACCTTGTCCCCATAGAACACTGTCAAGTTGCTCCAGCGCTAGCGTCTTCTCCAGCGCCAGCGGCGCCTGTCCCTGCGCCGGAACCTCCACTGTCGACTCGTTCCGGAACAGCTCGCCTTTCTCAGGATGATCCACTACGAACTCGACATTGAGTTTCCCGGCCGCTCCGTATTTATTCGACACGGCGCCGGCCAGCGCGATCTTGCCATCCATCAATTCCCCAAATTTCTCCACTTGGATTGCCGGTGCTTTGCGGTCGAGCGCCACGGTGGCGAACCCCGTGAAGCTCAGCCAGCCTGTCGGCACCCAACCGAGGTAGGATTGCTCGGAGTCCGAGGCGTTTACCAGTTGCAGGGTCAACGCCGTGCCGTCCTTCGGCGGCTCCTTGAAACCAAGGCTCGACCACGGGATGGCCATCTCCATCGTCCAGACGGAATCCTTGATCTTGCAGCCGACCTTGGAGGCGGATTCCCATTCGAAACCGTCCCAGCCGACGGCGTGCTCCCGCCGTTGGTCCACCACCGCGCCATACGGGTTCACCATCCATTTGTAGAAGTGTTTGGTGAGCGCCATGTTCGGATCCGGCCAGGGGCTGATCTCGATCTCCACATGGTCGTCACCCAGAAGGCCGTCAGGGAAACTAGCGGCGATTGGATTACTGCCGCCCTCGTCGCCGCGCTTGTTGCGCGCCTTGATGGAGCCCTCCGGGTACAGAGGCCAGGTGCTGACGAGATAGAGGTTCTCATCGTCAAAGGCAATCCGCCAGGACGGCTGCAGTTTTTCCGGAACCAATGCGTTTTGATTGTAATTGCCGAAGCCGGTGATGCGCGCCGCCCCGTCCCATTCGCCAGGCACCAACGCGCCATCCAGGGCAGGTGTCGTGCTTAGCGCCGGAACCTTCAAATAGGGCCGCGGATCGATTGAGTCCCCCGTGCCCTGTTTCGCCGTGTCCGCCGCCCGCAGCGGCGACAACGCCAAGCCTGCGACGGTCGCCACGGCCACCGCTATGATTGCCATTCTGCTTTTGCTTCTCATCGGGGTGGCCTTTCTTGGGTTTCTTTGTTGGACTAGCGACTGGCGAGGCGCAGGACCACCTCCCGCTGGTCGCTGGTCAGATGTGTCTGGTTATTTCACCAGCAGCATCCGCGTTTCGTGGGGCTTCATCGTGAGCCGCACCCGCGGTCCCGGTGTGAGGTCGGGGCCGGCCAGGATGTCGCAAACGTCGCTGACGGCCCTGCCCAGCAGCGCGTCGCTGTGACTCAAATCCACCTCAATCGTCTCGTTCGTCGGGTTCAGCACGGCGACGAGGGCGCGCTGTTTCTCCGGGCTCACGAAGCCGCCGGCCAAGACGCGTTTGTCGGATGCCCGGATCAATTTGGCGTCCTCCGCGTTCCAATAGCGGACATGCCGCACCCGCGGGTCGCCGATGGACAGTTCCTTTCTGGCCGCGCCGACGGCCTTCGCCGTCTTGGACAGCCAGGCCGGGTTGCCGCCCCACGCCAGGTCGTATAGGATGCCATACGCGGCGACGACGGCGAAGCACTGCTCCTCGGCCTCACTCAGTTTGCCGGGATCCGCCGTGGGCAAGTCCGAGCGGCACATCCCCATTCCCGAGCAGGAGGCGGTGTAGGCGGCGGCCTTGTCAGGCGTGACGCCCTGGATGATGAGGTTCTGCCCGACTTTCTCGTGGTAGATGTCGCCCTCCACATACCAGGTCGGGCCGTAGGTGTTGTCGAAATTGTTGCTTTGCAGCAAGGACGGGGGACGTCCCAGCAGCCACAAAGCGGTGGCGTAGCGGCGGGTGCGCTCATGGTAGCGCAGCGGGCAGGCGAAAGGACGCAACTGTCCGTCGTCACGGCGGTAGGCCACGCCGTCGATGTCCGTTTTGACTCGTCCCTTCAACGCCCGCGGGAGGCTTTCGAAGCAGTCGAAGAAGCAGCCGTTGACGCCGCTGTGCTGCCCGATGCGGGTCATGTGCCAGAGCCAGCAGTCCACGAAGCTGTCGCTCATCAGGGTGCCGACGGGCGTGAGTTGGGCGGGTGTCGTCCACTTGGCGGTGCCGCCGAAATTCGTCCAATTTTTGAATTCCTCGGCAGGGCGGCCTTGGCGGGTGCCATGCGTCCAGGCGCTGCCGAAGGTGGGAAACTCGCGCATCCCGGCGTTGGCACCCCAGGAGCAGCCGTAAAGCGTGACGGGAAAACCCTGCTTGGCCATGTCGTTGCTGATTTTGTAGTAGGACTTGTGTCCAGGCGGCACGTCCGCTTTGTCGAAGTATTGTCGGGCGGTTCCGTCGCTTTCAAAAATGAACTTGCGCAACCCTTCGTAGTCCTCCGGCGTGTAGAGTTGGAAGCCGTTGACGCCGTCGCCATAGAAACGGAACCCTGCGGTGTCGTGCATGCGCTTGCCCTCCCAGAAGGCCTGGCGATAGGCGAGGGCCTTCGGACGCGACGGCGAGGCGATGAAGGCGAACTCGATCGTCCGCGGCGCGTCGAGGGTGGTCGGCCGCGCGATGAAGCGGAACTTGAGGGACAGCTCGCCCTTCTCGCGGACAAGCAGGACTTGGTCATCCGTGTCGTCCACGCTCCAGCCGCGGTCGGTCTCGGCCATCCAGAAAAGGCCGTGGTCGTACTGCCCAGCGAAGACGACGGGCGCGAAGCTGCCCGTGAGCGCCGGATGCACCGGCAGATTCGAACTTTTCTGCAGCACGCCATCACCTTCGGGAATGGTGCCGAGGCAATTCATGTCTAGATACCGGCTGAAGCGGTAGAGATTCGCGGAGTTCGCAATCGGGACGGTCAAGGTCAGCGAGTCAACCGTGACCGCCTGCCGCGGTGTCAACGTCAGGTTGACTTTGTAGAGGCCGTCGTAGTCGAGCCTGCTTTTCACGGAGACGGCGACCGGGCCGAGTTCGGACTGGGCTTCGATCTCGGCGGCGTAGCCGTCGGTCTTCTCCAGTTGGAAATCTTTGCCCGCCACGGGACAGGCGTTGTTCGCCAGCTCGTACTTGGCGAAATCGGCGGGGAACTTCTCGCCGGGGATCAGGGTGACTTTTGGCGGTTTCGCGCCTTGGGCCGCGACCTCTTTGCCATCCACCACGCCGGTCAGGCGCATGGGGCCGCCCAGGACGTCCCCACCTTGCGAGATCATGGAGGAAGGCAGGCCATTGTTCTGGAGGGCGTAGGTCCTGCCCCAGCAGGAGAGCGCGGGAAGCTTCTTCCCGGACTCGCGACTCGCGACCTGCGACTCGCGGACCGGTTCCCAGGGCGGGATGATCACTTTTTCGCGGCCGATGGCGCTTTTCTCCCACTCGAACTTTTTGCGCGTCATCGGCATCTCGCCTTGGTCAGCCACGGCTTCGCCTTTGAGAAGTTCCAGGCGGACACGGTAGTCGCCTTCCGGCAATGGCGTGGGCAGTTGGAGCTGGGCGTTGCCGGCTCCGTCCTTCACCGCGCCCTCGCCGCGCGCCAGCTCCTTGCCGGCGGCGTCGAGCACGGCCACACGCAGACGATCCGCCGCCACGATGGCGTTGGCCTTCTCCAGCTCCGCTCCGGCATAGAGTTGGGGGTTGAGCTTCGTGGAGACCAGCGCGTCCAGCCGGTCGCTGTAGGGCTCGTAAATGAAGTCGAAATTGGCGTGGGCCTTCAGCTCATACGCATGTGACTCCTGCCATTGCTTGAGCGCGGCGTTGACCTCCGGGCTCTTCGGTTTGTAGGGAAGTATGTTTCGGAAAAACAGTTGCTCCTCGCCACCCGGCGGGGTGGCGAAGCCTTCAATGGTCAGACGGTTGCCCGCCGCGTCGACGCCAGCCACGGTCAAGCGGGCGGGGAACGCATACGGCTCACCACTGCCCTTCTGAGCTTCCCATTCCTTCTCCCAGGTTGTTTTTCCTCCGGCCTCGTTGCGCATGGCCAGCCGGAACCGCGCCGGCTTCTCCGGAGTGCCGGCGCAAAGCCTGCCGCTGTAGTCCATGTTGAGACCGCCATTGGGCTGGAAAAGGAAGGGATAGGAGCCGTTCAGGCGGAAGCTGCTGACGGGGTCGGGATCGAAAAATACCTCTGGCATCGTGCCCCATTCGTCCTGCTTCACGCCCCCCCAACTCAGGTAGAGTGGTTTGCTGGCCCAGGCGAGATGCATTTTTGCCGTTTGACCATCCAGACTCTTCACGCCCAGCATTTCGAGCGGGATGCGCAGCCGGACGATCCAAAAATTACCCGGAAGATGGTGCGGCCCCACGTGATTGCCCAGGGCGATCTTGGCGGTGTCGACGGGATGGTTCTGCCCCGGTAGCGCCTCGATGATGGAGCCCCACAGCGCGCCGTTGGGGTTGACTGCGAGACGCAGGAACGGCTTGCCCGCCTGTCCCACATCCGGGTCCAAAGACACCTGAATGAGTAGATGATCGTCCTCGAAAATGGCGGGGTCGTCCTTGCCGGTCGTCTTCGCGAGGAAATTCTCGCCTTGCGGCTTCAGGGAAATCAAACAGGCGACGAACAGCGCCTCCCTGTTATAGGCCAGCCACCAGGATGCATCTTTCCCGATGAACGGCGCGCCTGGTAGGTTGGCGTCACGCAATCCGCAGAAGGCAGTGGAACGCCCCCAACCGAACGACTTGAAGTGTCCGTTGTTATGTTCCGGCGTCTCGCTGGTCTTGCCCACCCGGGCGAAAGGACGTGGTTCGGCGGGCGACGCATTCCCCGCGTTGTCCGAGCCCACTGCCGCCACCGCCACGGCAGACGCCACAAACAAAGCCATCCATCTACCTCTGTAGACCATGACGCTCTCCACGTTAGATATTTCCACAAAACAACGAGCCCAATGCGGCCGACAGCCCCTGCACGGAGTCGATCGTGCACGGTTCGGTGTTATCGTGGTCGTCAAACGGCCAATAGCAGACCGGCAGCCGAACGCGGGGCTGCACTTCGACGTCGCCGTCGAGCACCGTCATCGCGAACCGATCGGAATCCAGTCGGCTGACACGGAATTCCGTGCCGACGTCCACGATGCGGAGATTGTTCGACACGGCGGAGAACGTCTTGCCGGGATCATCGCCCCGGGCCCGCACGCTGCCGCTGAAAAGAACGCCGGGGTCACCGCTGGAAAACCCGAACCGCGACGATGTCTCGAGCCGCACATCGGCACCGTCGGTCGACGTGAGCCGCATGTCACCAGCGGCAGACTCGAGTGTGGAGGGCCTGATGTCCCGGTCGGCCGCCAGCGGAGTGGCAGCCGCGTTGGCCTGGGAACCATCGTTACGCAGTACGGCCACGGTCGTGACTGGCAACCGTCGATTGTCGTAGTGCAGATCGCTCGCCTCGGCGTGGGCGGCATCGGGGACGAGCGAGCGGATGTACGCTTGCAGGCGGGAGTGACTTCCGGAGAAGAGGCCGAGGAATTCCTGGTAGTCATCCTTCCGGTCGGCAGGGCGGTGGGTGGAGCGATCGGGCGGCATGGGGCAGCGTTCGGCAGGGCGGGCGGTGCCGCGGTCGAATTCGGCGCGGAACGCCGACACGAGCGGGCAGCGTTGCTGAAAGCAGTGTGCCGAGCGACGCGTTTTTCGTACTCCGCCCCCATGGAGGCCCGAAGAGCCGATCTCGAGTTATTCCTGCTTCAAGGGGTCGATGACCCGCAGAAAGGCAAATCGGGCGAAGTCGCGGTCGCGGGAGTAGAGCGTGCGAATCCCGTGAAGCTTGAGAATCGCCGCGATGTGGGCATCGGGTACGAGGTTACCCCGAGCGGGCACCTCCATGGCAATCTGATTGTAGAGCGGCCAAAACCCTTCAATCTCCGACACGCAGCGGACATGTGGCAGGGCCAGCAGGCGGTCGATGTTGCCTTGAGCCTCCGCGGGAGAGAGCGGCGCGGCAAAGATCTGTGGATGGGTTGCCATTCGGAGATAGCTCATGACCGTCGGCCACGGCAGGTAGCAGACTTCACTGTCGTCCGCGACTTTTTGCAGGAAAGCCGCCGCTTTTTCATGACAGTCGGAGCCCGAGTCCGAAGCGTAGAGCAGGATGTTGACGTCGATGCCGAAACTCACTGCCGGCGGCTCTCCATGGCGTCGTACAAAGCCTCGCGGTCGGCCAGATCCACTCGCGCGGCCATGGGCTTCGAGAGCCAGCGCAGCGGTTTGGTCACGGCGGTTCGGCCTTGACTTCGCGAGGCCAATGCGGCCGCGAGCAGGTCGGAGACCAGCCGGCCCAAAGACTTGCCTTCGCGGGCCGCCACAGCCTTCAGCTCCTGAAGCACCGGATCGTCGATGTCGATGGTCGTTCGCATGATGCGTGATGTTATTCCGGATGACTTCAGATGTCAATTTGAGACAAAAATCTGGAGGTGCCAATCCCCCCTCAGCCGGCACATATCATGTGTGCCCCGGTACGTTTCATTCTTTTCTTGTCTGAGAGGGGGGATGGCATGGAATTCACGGAATCGCACGGCGCTATGAGGGCTGCCGGTGCGCGACGGATTTTTCGGCCTGTTCTTCGATATGGATTCACGCTG
>JBIIGJ010000227.1:0-2902 GCA_044236455.1 Pirellulales bacterium | reverse complement strand
TGCAGAGGCCAGACCGGTCGAGCCGCTGTCGCTCACCTCACACGCCTCCACCTCCGCCCGCAGCCGCTCGCGATCGGAGAGGAATCCGGTGGTGCGGGTGATGTCGTCGCCGACGAGTGTCAGCGACGCGCGGTCCCCCTCACGCAGCGAGGCGACAAGTTCGAGCACCTGCCGCTTGCTCTTGTCGAAGAGCGATTCCGTCTCGCTCACGTGCTGCCGCATGCTCATCGACTGATCGAGCACGATGGCCAGCGTCCGCGGACCGGGCTCGCTGCCGCTCCAATACAGCCGCGCCATGAGCATGACGAACAAACTCAGCAGCAGCAGCCGCAACAGCAGTTGCAGCAGGTCGCGCGGCACGGGGGCGAAGGCGTTGGCCAGGTCTTCGCGGTCGAGAAACTCGAGCGTCGACAGAGGCTGCGACCGCAGCCGCTGCCGCTGGATCAGGTGGATGATCACCGGCACGGAAAGCCCGAGCAGCCCCAAGAGCATGGCGGGATGGAGCATCAGCGGCCTCCCACCATCTGGCGACGGATGAAGTGGAGCGAGAGCAGCCGGCGCAGGTCGTCGGCATTGCTCAGCCGCAGGTAGTCGGCCTGGGCACGCTTGCACACCTGTTCGACTTGCTGCAGGTGGGCGCTCAGCCGTGTCAGGTATTTCTTGCGCAGGACGGCCGGATCGCCGACGACGCGTGCGCCCGTTTCGGGGTGCCGGAACTCGGTGAGACGATCGAAGGGGAAGTCGAGTTCCTGCCGGTCGAGAATCTGGATCAGGGTCACGTCCTGCTGCTGCGCCCGCAGTCGCTTGAGCGCGCGGCCGAGCGGCTCGACTGGGTCGAGCGCGTCGGAGAGGAGCAGGATCATGCCGCGGGTGCCGAACCGGGGTGCCGACTCGAGCAGGAGATCACCAAGCCTGCCGCCCCCGCCGCCGGGAGGACTGGCGAGGTGTTCGAACAGGAGGCGGCGATGCTGCGGACCCTGTCGGGCTGGAATGTGCTCGTCGATCGCATTGCCCAGGCAGACCAGGCCGACCGCATCCTGCTGGCCCTGCACCATCACGGTCAGCGCCCCGGCGATCGAGCACGCCAGGTCGAGCTTGCTGGGGAGGCCATCGGCAGGGGCAACCCGCATTGAGGCCGACGTGTCGACCACGAGGTTAACCCTCATGTTCGACTCCATCTCGTGCACCTTCACGTAGAGCCGTTCCGTGCGGGCCAGCACCCGCCAATCGATCGACCGTAGTTCGTCCCCGCGGCGGTACTCGCGGTGCTCGATGAATTCGGTCGAGAGCCCGTGGTCGCTGGTGCGGTGCCGATTGTTGTAGAGACCGCGGACCAGAAACCGCGACCGCAGCTCGATCCCCTTGAGACGCTGCAGAAGCGACGGGTCGAGCGCGAGCGAGTTGTCGGCCGTGGATGCCATGCGATGTCGCGGGATGCGCGGGATGGGAATGGCGGCGTCGTGCCGCCAACGGGGCCGGTGCGACCTTCTCAGGCGGCCTCGGCGGGGACGATGTCGAGGAGCGAGCCGATCACCTTCTGGGTGTCGAAGCCCTCGGCCTGGCCGTTGAAGTTGAGCGCGATGCGATGCCGCAGCACGCTGTGGGCGACGGCCTTCACGCCCTCGATCGAGGCATGGGCGTGGCCGTGAAGCACGGCGTGGGCCTTGGCGCCGAGCGCCAGGTATTGTGCGGCGCGGGGGCCGCATCCCCAACTGACATAGTCCTTGACGATGGCTGGCGCCGACGCGTGGCCCGGCCGAGTCACGCTCGACAGGCGGACGATGTAGTCAACCACCGGGCGGGCGATCGGCACGCGGCGGACGATCTGCTGGATTGCGAGAATCTCGTCGGCGTCGAGCACTGGCTCGACCACGGCGGCCGTGCCGCCCGTGGTGCGGATCACGATCTCGGCCAGTTCGTCGTCGCTGGGGTAGTCGACGAACGTGTTGAACATGAACCGATCGAGCTGCGCCTCGGGGAGGGGGTACGTGCCCTCCTGCTCGAGTGGATTCTGCGTGGCCATGACCAGGAACGGCCTGGGCAGCTTGAGCGTCTGGCGGCCGGCGCTGACTTCGCGTTCCTGCATCGCCTGCAGGAGCGCGGCCTGCGTCTTCGGCGGTGTGCGGTTGATCTCGTCGGCCAGCAGCAGGTTCGTAAACACCGGTCCGTTCACGAACCGGAATTCGCGGCGGCCGGTGGCCCGGTCCTCCTCGATCACCTCGGAGCCGGTGATGTCGCCTGGCAGCAGGTCGGGGGTAAACTGCACCCGCTTGAAGTCGAGCTTGAGCACCTTCGCCAGCGTGGCGATCAACAACGTCTTGGCGAGGCCGGGAACGCCCACCAGCAGGATGTGCGAGTCGCAGAACAGCGACATCAGCACGTCGTCGATGACCTCGCGTTGGCCGACGACCACCTTGGCCATTTCAGCATGGATCCTGTCGTAGGCCGCGCGACAGCGGTCGATGGCGGCCAGATCGTCGTGTGTGTCGGACATAAGGAATCCTTGCGTGGGGGTCGCGGGGGGCCCGGGGAGTGTTTTGAGGGTATCCGCTGCGGGCTTTCGATTTTGGCGAAGTCTTTCGTTTTTTGCGGAGGGAGCTCGCGGCCCCCCCGCATGAGGTTCTATAGTAGGAATGACATTACGAGACGATTAGTTACCCCCTGCGTCGGTCTGAATGGAGAATCGCATGCACCTGAGGTGGCGAGGCTTGTGGGGCGGTGTAGTCTTGGGGCTCGTGGCAGCCCAGGCGGCGATCGTGCCCGCGCCGGCCGCGGAGCCCGCGGCGGCCGTACGGGTGCCCAAGGCGGCGGTGGCCCCCGTTGTGGACGGAGTGCTTGACGACGCCTGCTGGAAGCGGGCCCCCGTGGCGGCGGTCGACTTCGTGATGGGGAAGCTGGGCCA
>JBIIGJ010000226.1:0-2906 GCA_044236455.1 Pirellulales bacterium | reverse complement strand
AAGAAGCAGCTCTGGTCGCTGCGGCAGTCACTCAAGCTCTGCGTCGAACGCCGGATGGCGCTGGCAGAAGGGAGCGGCGGATGACCGACGACGATCGTTTCGAGGAACTCTGGGCCGACTATCTGGAAGGCGACCTCGACGAGGCCGGTCGCGGCGAACTGCAGCGGCTGCTCGCCGCCGAGACGCGGATGCAGCGGGCGGTGGATGCCTACGAAATCCATCGGCTGCTCGGGATGCTGGCAGGCGAGGCGCAGCTGCAGGCAGACGCGGAGCCTGCGGCGGCAGACGCCTTCGTCGCCGACACGATGGCGAAGCTGCCGGCCGACGACGACGCGTTTGCCGGCGATGTGATGAGCCGGATCGGTGGCGTGCGGCCGTCGGGCTCTCGGCATGAAGCTCAATCGCAAAGGGCTCACTGGATGCAGGCGGCCGCAGCGGCGGTGATCCTCTGCAGCCTGGCAGCCGTCGCGGTGTTTTTCATCCGGCAACGCGATGGCGGCGTTGGCCCCGTGGGCCCGGCCCCGCAGGTGGCAGATGCTCCGGGCTCACGTGATGGTGCTGATCGCGGTGATCTCGCGAGGCTGCAAAAACCACTGGCCACGATCACCCAACAAAAATTCCTGCTGCCGTTCGATCCCGAGCGTCCGCTCTCCGTCGGGCAGTTGCTCGAGCCGGGCCACATAAAAATTCTCGGCGGTGCGATCGAGATGACGCTTCGCAACGGCGTCGCGATCGTGCTCGAGGGGCCGGGCGACCTGGAGCTGCGTGGCGAGTTGGAAGCCTTTCTGCATGCGGGCCGGGTGGTAGTTCGCATGCCCGAGGGGATGAGCGGCTTCCGGCTCGACACGGCGACCACCGACGTGCTCGACCTGGGCACAGAGTTTGCGGTGAAGACCGGGGCGGGGTTCGTCACCGACGTGCAGGTCTACGAGGGCGCGGTGATCGCCTCGGGCCGATCGCCCGAGGCGGCGGGCCGGTTTCCCAAGCGGCTCGAGGCGGGGCAGGCGGCGAGGTTTTCACCGCAGGCCGCTGTCGAGCCGGAAACACTTCCCTTCGCGGAGAGCAGGTTTATCCGCAGGCTCTTGCCTGATGTGGGGATCCCGCACCGGGCCCCCAACACTCGCGACGCCACTGCCCGCGCTGCCGACCTTCGACAGTATGGCCGTGCGGAGCAGGCGGCGATGATCGTGACCCGTGCCATCGAGCCTGTGCGTATCGACGGCCGGCTCGACGACTGGCAGGCAGCCGCCGGTTTCACGGCCAGCCGCGATGGTTCGGCCGACTGCCCCGAGTGGGCCGATGGCCGGATGATGTACGACGACGAGCATCTGTATATAGCGGCCCACGTGGGCGATCCGGCCCCGATGCAGAGCACGATCGATCCGTCGCTCGACGCCGACGATGGCTGGCGGGGCGGCGGGGTGCAGGTGCGGCTCTCCACCGACCGCGGCATGGGCTGGCCGGTGAATGCAAACGCGCCAAACTATTACGCGATGCGCGGCATCGCCCCGACCGCGGAGCAGAAGGCAGCGGCGACCAACCACCGGCTCGCGCATCTCACGATGTGGTTCCACGCTCCGAGCCAGAAGGCCTGCCTGACGATCGCCCACGGGATGCTGGTGAGCGATCTCGTGGTGGATCCCAGCGGTTATCGCGGCGGCTTCGTTCGCGATACCGACGGCAAGGGCTACGTCCTCGAATATGCGATTCCGTGGCGGCTACTCCGCTGCGAAGCCGATCCGCCGCGGGCCGGCGACACGCTGGCCACGGCATGGCAGGTGCACTGGAGTGATGCCGGGGGACGCCTCTGGCGGGATCAGCTGATCGAGGTCCGCAATGCGGATGAGCCGCGGCGGATCATGATCTGGGAGCGCGGGGCGACCTGGGGCCGGGCGGAGTATCGGTAAGGGAGTGCCGCCGACGGCGCTCGGGAGCAGTCCGATGGCAACGATCATGGATGAACGACCAACACGGAAGCAGCAGGGCACGATCAGCCGCGTGAGGCGTTCGCACGCCGCGGCGGCCTCGGCAGCACGAGCCGTGGGCAAGGTTGCCCTCTTTCTCGACGGCCACAATCCGATCACTCGGCAGGTGGCCCGCGGCGTGATGGAATTCGTGCGAAACGGCCATGGCAGGCCTCAGGCCAGCTCAGCCGCGCACCTGCCCCGGTGGAGCATCGTGCTGGGGGATGACCTGCGCGGCGCGGTGCCGTCGGCGCGGACAGGGTTTGTCGGCGTGATCGGCTGCTTGGGAGACGCCCGGCTGGTCGCGGCGATGAAGGCGGGCAGCCTGCCGGTGGTCGGCGTGGCCTGCTGCTGCGAGCCGCAGGCGATCCGGAGCCTCGGCCTCTCGGCGCAGGTCGTGCTCGACGAGGAGCGGATCGCCGCACTGGCGGCGGAGCACTTGATAGCCTGCGGGCTCATGTCGCTGGCGTATGTGACGACCGGACAGGAGCGCGAGGCCCGCGGCCAGGCCTTCGAGCGGCATGCGAAGGCGGCACAGCGGTCGGTCCACGTGGAGCGGTTGCCTGAGCCTGCGGGCAAGGCGGCGAAGGGCGGCGCGGCGGCGACAATAGGATCCGACACAGCAAACGAATCGAAAATCCAGCAGCTCTGCCGCTGGCTTGAATCGCAGGCGGTGCCGGTGGGAGTGTTGGCCTGCGACGACGCCCATGCGCGGCTCGTGATCGATGCCTGCCGAAGGGTTGGCCGGCGGGTGCCGGAGGAGGTGGCGGTGATCGGCGTCGGCAACGACGATCTCCTCTGCGAGGCCGCGGTGCCGCCGCTGTCGAGCATCGATCCGGGCTTTCTTCAGCTCGGGTCGGCGGCGGCGGCGACGCTCGATGCGATGCTGCGGCCGCGGCGAAGCCGAGCTGTGCAGACGCGTGTGGAGGTGGCGGCCATCGG
>JBIIGJ010000104.1:0-11246 GCA_044236455.1 Pirellulales bacterium | reverse complement strand
GGCAAGGGATTGCAGCTCGAGTTTTGGGATCAGGATCATCCTGCCGACAAGCCTGCGCTCGTGCGGCTGACCGATGTCAACGAGAGTTGGGGGCAGAGCCGCGGACCCGACAAATATCGGATCTTCCAGAATGGCCGCGTGGCCCGGGTCACGGGCGAGATCGAGGCCTATCAGACCGGCTGGCACGCCTTCTCCACCGACAACTATCCGCCGAAGACGCAGTACAAGATCGCCGGCGTCGAACTGGGGAGGTATTCCTACAACGAGGTCTTCATGGAAGCCGGCAAGCGGTATCCGGTGGAGATCCTCTACGACGCGGAGATGACCCATCCGACGACGAATCAAGGCATCCGGCTGAAGTGGGCGACGCCCCGCGGCACCTGGCCGGGCGGCTTCACGCCAATCCCGGTGAGCCAGTTGCACGCACCCGCTCCCTGAGCAGGGGGCAACGTGTCGGCCACCGGTTCTGCAGAAAGAAGTCCCGTTGGAATGGGTCGCCGTGCCGTTCCGGCTTCACTCACTTCGGCGGATCGAGCGTGATCTGGAGCGTGACCTCGGCGCCGTCCCGCAACACCACCACCGGCACCGTCTCGCCCCCCTTGTGCTTCCGCAGGGCGCTGTCGAAATCCTCGAGCCCCGTGACCGCGCTCTCCCCCAGCCGCACGATCACATCGCCCCCCTTGAGCCCGCCCTTCGCGGCCGGCGAATCCTTCGTCGCGCCGGTGATGGCGTAGCCTTTCCCAGGCTTGCCGAAGTCGGGGATGCTGCCGAAGTAGGGCCGATCGCCGCCACCGCGGGCAAACTGCTTCGAGGCCACCTCGATGTAGGCCGGCCGCTCAGGCGCGGTGGCGAGGTCGCGGACGATGTCGGCCACCAGCCGCGTGATCCGCACCATGCCGTCATAGTTGATCTTGTCGGCGGTGTCGGTGGGGCGGTGGTAGTCGGAATGCGAACCGGTGAACAGATGCAGCACCGGGATCTTCCGGGCATAGAAGCTCGAATGGTCGCTTGGCCCGAAGCCGCCCGGCTCCTTGGCCGCCTCGAATCCGCGGGCAGCGACGAACCGGTCCACGAGCGCGTCGAGGCCGGTGCCCGTGCCCGTGCCGTGCACGACGATCTTGTTGCCGTCGAGCCGGCCCACCATGTCGAGGTTCACCATCGCGGCGGTGTCGGCCAGCGGCACCACCGCATTGGCCGCGTAGTGGGCGCTGCCGAGCAGGCCGCGCTCCTCGCCCGAGAAGGCCACGAAGAGGATCGTCCGCGGAAACGGTCCCTCCTGCTTGAGCATCCTTGCCACCTCGACGAGCAGGGCCGTGCCGCTCGCGTTGTCATCGGCGCCGTGGTGCACGGCATGCTCGCCCGGTGCCGCGGAATTCGCACCGCCGTAGCCGAGGTGGTCGTAGTGGGCGCCGAGCACCACGGTCTCGGGTTCAGGAAGCCGCTTGCCGGCGGCTGCGTCCGCGCCGCCCTTCGGCCAGCCCACTCCCGGCAGGATCGCCATCACGTTCCTGCCCTCGGTCTCGGTGCGTTCGATCGCCGTCTGGCCGCGAATCCGCCAGCCGGTGAGCGGTCCGCTCTGCGGCTTGAGCGAGTCGTCGATTTCTTTCTGGATGGTGTCGAGTTTTCTGCCGAGCGAGGCATTCACTACCTCGTCGACCAGCGACCTGCGGATCTGCAGGATCGGCAGCGAGCGATTCTCGGAACCGTCGCCGGCGCGGGTGAAGGCCATCAGCGCGTCGCCGTCGGCGTCAGCGTCGTTGCAGAAGATGATGCCGCCCGCCTCGTGCTCCGAGGCGTTGGCCACCTTGCGGGCCAACGCCGCATGCTGCGACGCCTGGTTGCCGTCGAACACGCTGTGGGGATTATCCTTCTGCGGCTCCTGTCGCAACAGCACGACGCCGGCCCCCTTGGCACAGCCACCCTTTTCGGCGGCGGTGAGCGGCGCGTAGTCGTCGTAGTGCTCCGCGGGCGCGGTGATGCCGTAACCGGCGAAGACCAGCGGCAGGTCGAACCGCCCCGAGCCGCCCGCGGCCAGCGGCGTGAAATCCTTGCCCAGGCTGAGCGGGATCGTCCGTGGAGCACCGTCTTCCCCTGGCGGCCCCACCAGTTCCGCCGTGTTGGCGTCGGCCGGGCCGAGCTTCGCGTCGAGCGTCATGCCGAATCGCTGGAACGCGCTCCCGGCGGCCGACTGCCCACCGTGTTCCCCCGGTTTGGCGACGGCACCGGCGACCGTGTCGAGACCGAGGCCGACGAGTTGTTCGGCCACCCAGTCGGCAGTCTGGTCGATCCCCTTCGTACCCGGGCCGCGTCCCTCCCGCTCGGGAGATGCCAGCCACTCGACCGCCTGCTTCAGCCGGTCGCGAACGACGGCGTCGTCCGCCGACTCCGCCCGCAGCGTCGTCGCCTGCAGCACGAAGGCGATTCCAAGGCAGAAAAGCACAGGCTTGATGCGGGGCATCGGCGGGTTCCTTGCTGATTCGTGAGGGATTCGTGAGCAACCGCGGCGGACAGCCGAGGGTCCTCCCAGTCATTTTAGCCATCTCCCGTGAGAGACGGCACAGCGGGTAGGATTGGGTTCGGAAACAGACCCCGTGGAGCCTCGTCCTTGCCTTCCCTTTTCGTGATCCAGGGCCGTAATCGCGGCACCCGCTACGACCTCGCGAGCCACGAAGGTGCGATGAGCATCGGGAGGGAGGCGGGCAACTTCGTGCAGTTGGAAGACAACGAAGTCTCCCGGCGGCACGCCGAGGTCCGCAGGGTGGGCGAGTCGTTCGTCGTCGGTGACCTGAAAAGCTCCAACGGCACCTGGCTCAACAACCGCAAGATCGATCGGGCGGAACTCTCCAGCGGCGACCACATCCAGGTGGGCCGCACGATCCTGGTCTATTCTCGCAACAACGCCGACGAGCCCAACGTGGGCCAGGTCGACATCGTGCCCGCCTCTCATGCCGCCGACGGCTCGCGGATCGTGCGGACAGCCCACGATGCCGATGCCGGCGGTCCGCCCCCCGACGACACGCAGAACCGCTGGCTGGCCCGGGCCCGCAGCAACCTGCAGGTGATGTATCGCACGGCGCTCGCCGTGAGCCATACCCTCGACATCGACGAACTGCTCGGCCGCATCCTGCAGTTGGTGTTCGAGTGGGTCGAGGCAGACCGCGGCTGCATCATGCTGCTCGACCCGGAATCGAAGCAACTCCGCACGAAGGCCCGACGCGACCGCCGCGTGGGTCAGGCGACGTCGATGGCCATCAGCCGCACGATCCTCGACTACGTGCTCGAACGCGGCGAGGGCGTGATCACCAGCGACGCCCAGGACGACGACCGCTTCAGCGGCGGCAATAGCGTGGTGCGGACGGGCGTGCGGGAGGCGATCTGCGTGCCGATGCAGGGCCGCTACGGCACGGTGGGCGTGATCTACGTCGACACCACCATCCCGCTGGGCGACGCGATCGAGCGGGGGCAGCGGCAGTTCACCGACGAACACCTCAAGCTTTTGATCGCCATCGGCCACCAGGCGGCGCTGGCGGTCGAGGACACCACCTACTACTCCGCGATGGTGCAGTCGGAGCGGCTCGCCGCCGTCGGCCAGACGATCGCCACGCTCTCGCACCACATCAAGAACATCCTGCAGGGCATCCGCGGCGGCAGTTATCTGGTCGACATGGGACTGGAAAACGACGACCTCGCCGTGATCCGTAAGGGCTGGGACATCGTCAACCGCAACCAGAACAAGATCTCCTCGCTGGTGATGGACATGCTGTCGTTCAGCAAGGAGCGGGAGCCTGACCCGGTGCCGTCCGACTTGGTGGCGTTGGTCACCGACATCGTGGAAACCGTGCAGCAGCGGGCGACGGAAATCGGGGCGACGATCAACTGGGCCCCGCCGGCCGAAATGCCCCACTTGCTCTTCGACCCGGAGGCTCTGTCGCGGGCCATCCTCAACGTGGTGACCAACGCGCTCGACGCGGTCGAGGATCGGACCGGCGCGGCGGTGGCGATCCGCGTGGAATGCGATACGGCCGCCGACCGCGTCCGCATCACCGTCAGTGACAACGGCGCCGGCATGACGCCGGAAACCATCGCCGAGATCTTCAACCTCTTCGTTTCGACCAAGGGCGCCCGCGGCACGGGCCTGGGGCTGACGGTCAGCCGCAAGATCCTGCGCGAGCATGGCGGCGACATCCGCGTCACGAGCCAACCCGGCGAAGGGAGCACGTTCATGCTGGAATTCCCGCTGCGGATCGGAGACGGCCGGCAGCCGGCCGTGGATGGCAACGGTGCCGACCGATGACCTCCACGCCAACCTATCCCCGAGCAGCCGGCGTGACGGCGGCCGCGTGCGAAGACGGATACCTGCCCATCTCGGCTGTCATCATCACGCAGAATGCCGCCGCGCGGATCCAGGAGGTGCTCCGTGCGGTGGAGATGTGCGAGGAACGGCTCGTGCTCGACTCCGGCTCGACCGACGACACGGTGGCGTTGGCATTGGCAGCCGGCGCCCGCGTCGAGCACCAGCCCTTCCTCGGCTACGGGCCCCAGAAGCGGCGGGCTGTGGAACTGGCGACCCACGATTGGATCCTGTCGCTCGATGCCGACGAGGTGCTCGACGAAGAGGCACAGAAGGCCTGCCGCCGCCTCGATCTCTCGCACCCCGCCGCCTGCTGGGCGATTCGCCGGCGAACCTTCGTGGGCCGGCGCGAGATCCGCCACGGCGCATGGCGTGATGAACGCGTGCTCCGTTTGTTCAACCGCACGACGTCACGGTTCAAGGAGTTTCCCGTCCACGAGGCGGTGGAATCGCCTCTCGCGCCACAGCTGCTCGCCGGCTCGATCCTCCACTACAGCTTCGCCGACTGCCTCGACCTGCTGTCACGGTCGCTGCGATACGCGCCGCTGAAGGCCGGCGCCATACGTGCGAACGGTGAAACGGCCCACGTCTGGATGCTGCCGCTCCGCGGCCTGGCGGCGTTCGTGAAGAGCTACGTTTTGCGGAGCGGCTGGCGGGACGGAGCGATCGGGTTCGTGATCGCGGTCGGGCGGGTGATCGATTCCACGCTGCCGCGTGCCCTGCTGCTCTCGGACGACCCCCGCGACGACGACGCCTGATTGCAGTCGCGCCGACATACGGCACGCCTACCCCCGTAGCGCATCGAGCACGCGCTGTATGTCGGGCGGGAGAGGGGCCGCGAATTCGATCCGTTCCCGCGTGGTGGGATGGTCGACCGCGAGGCTAGCGGCGTGCAGGGCCTGCCGTTCGATGAGGGCCGCGCCGGTGCCGTCGTCGGGAAGCCCGAAGAAGGCCGGCTCGATGCGGGCGCGGCCACTGTAGAGACCGTCGCTGAGCACCGGGCAGCCGATCGCGGCCAGATGCACCCGGATCTGGTGCGTTCGACCGGTCTTCGGGGCGACCTTCACCAGTGCCGCCCCGCGAAACCGCTCCAGCACCTCGAACCGCGTCACCGCCTCGCGGCTGGTCGAATGGTCGCGGCGGACGGCCATCTTCTCCCGCTGGTAGGGATGGATGCCGATCGGCAGGTTGATTTCATCGCGGTCGAACTGCGGCTGTCCCTGCGTAATGGCGAGGTAGGTCTTCGTGACAGTTCGCCGCTCGAACTGCTTCGCGAGCGCATGATGCGCCTCTTCGGTGCGGGCCACGACAATCACGCCGCTGGTGTCGCGATCGAGACGGTGGACGATCCCCGGCCGCGTCGGGCCACCCGCGTTCGAAAGTCCCGAACCGCCGGCGGCCATGTCGTCCGCGCGTTCGAGGTGCCACTTGAGCGCGCCGGCGAGCGTACCCTTCCAGTTGCCCTTGGCGGGATGCACCACCATGCCGGCCGGCTTGTTCACGGCCGCGATCCACTCGTCGAGGTGGAGAAACTCGAGCGGGATCTCCTCGGCCGCGGGTCCGGACCGTGGCGGTTCCGGCACCGTCAGGCAGACGGTCGACCCGGCCCGCAGCTTTAGCGACGCCCGCGCCACGACGCCATCCACCCGCACCGCCCCCTTTTCGATGGCCCGCGCGAGGAACGACCGGCTCTGCTCCGGAAACGTGCGGGCGAGAAAAACGTCGAGCCGCACACCGGCGAAGGCTGCGTCGGCGGTCAGCATGACTTCGGCGCCCGGCTCGAAGCTGCCGAGGCCGCCGGTCACCGAGCCTGCATCGCCGTCACTGTCCGGCTGCGGGCTGGGAGGGGGGCTCGGCACTGGGGGCACTGGGGGCATTTTGGGCATTCGTGGCAGCGGCTGGCGGAGTGAGCTTCTGGGCTCCGAACCAATCGTACCACTGCCGCGTCGACTCGCGACCGAGTTCAGCCGCACGGCCGGCCGCCACCTGGGCGAGCGCGTCGCCAGGAAATTCCGCGGCCATCGCCTCATAGCCGCGGCGGGCCTCGGCCAGCTGGCCAAGGCTTTCCCGGGCTTTCGCCAGACCAAAAACGGCCCGTTCTCCAAGCAACCCCTGCGGCCGTCCCCCCAGCAACGACGAGTAGATTTCGACGGCCGACTGGAGGCGGCCCTCAGCCCGTTGGCGGTCGATGAAAAGCAATTCGCTTCCCTGGGCGGTTGCCGCATCCGCCATCAGCAGCTGCGCCCAGCGGGCCGCATCGCTGCCCGGATAGCGACGTGTCACCTCGTTGAACGAGTCCACGTCGCCCGTCGACATCGCCGCCAGGCAGGCATCCCAGCTCTGCTTGCGGGTGGCCTCCGCCTGCGACGACACCACTCCATAGGCAATGAGGGCGACGAGCGCCGCGCCGAGTCCGGCCAGAATCGTGCCGAAGTAGGGACGGATGCGATCGATGGTCGCCAGCGTGGCATCGGCGAGGGCATTGTCGCCGAGTTCTTCTTCCGCCAGAGCAAGGTCCACACGGCTGGCATCGAGCGGGGCCGACTCGTCGCCCGGCCGCGAATGTTCTCCCGCATCGGACGCCATGCCGGGCCTTCTACGACGGTTGTGCGATGATTTCTTCACAGCGTGCTCCTGGCGGCAGCAGCCGACGTCTCACCACCCGAGGGAGCGCCGGCCGCAGTCGCGAGAAATAGAGACTTCCCGGCGCAGAGCGTCAAGCCGGACTCTGGCGCGTGTGGTAGATTCCGCGTCCCATGAATCCCACCGACAGACCAGCCGCTCCCCAGAATCGTTCATCCGGCCTCAATCCGGCGCAAAATCAGGCCGTGTGGGCGCCGGTGGGCCCGCTGCTGGTGCTCGCCGGGGCCGGCACGGGCAAGACCCGTGTCGTCATCGCACGCATCGCCCACCTCGTCTGGCGGGGCACGCGTCCCTCGCGGATTCTGGCCGTCACGTTCACCAACAAGGCCGCGAAGGAGATGCTCGCGCGGGCCGGAAAACTGCTCAAGACCAACGGCGACGAGAAGCCGGAAATCTCCACGATCCACTCGCTCTGCGTCCGCATCCTCAGGCGTCATGCCCAGCGGGTGGGCCTCCCGGGCCGGTTTGCCATCATCGACCGCGGCGAGCAGGAGTCGGCCGCACGGAAGGTGCTCAAGGAGCTGAAGGTACCCGAGGCCACGCTCCGCCCCGGCGACCTGCTCGATCGCATCAGCCGCTGGAAGAGCGCCGCAGTGCGGCCCGACGACGCGTTCGCCAACCTCTCGGCCGATGCCGGGGATTCCTGGGAACTGGCCGCCGCCGGATACCGCCGCTACCAGCAGTCGCTGCGGACGGCAGGCGCCGTCGACTTCGACGACCTGCTGCTCGTCGTGGACGACCTCTTCGCCGCGCACGAGGATGTCCGCCAGGCCGAGGCGTCGCGGTTTGACCATCTGCTCGTCGACGAATACCAGGACACCAGCGGCATCCAGGAGCGGATCGTGGCGGCGCTCGCCCGCGACCACCGTAGCCTCTGCGTGGTGGGCGATGACGACCAGTCGATCTATGCCTGGCGGGGCGCCGAGATCTCGCACATTCTCGAATTTCCACGCCGCTGGCCGGGCGCCACGGTCGTGCGGCTCGAGGAGAATTACCGTTCGACGCCGGAAATCATCCACGCCGCCAACACGCTCATCGCCCGCAACTCGCGGCGGCACGGCAAGACGCTCGTCTCCAACGCGCCGTCCGGGCCACCCCCGGCGATCGTGCAGGCCCAGGACGAGATCGACGAATCGCGCCGGGTGGTGAGCGACCTCGAAGCCCGTCTGAAAGAAGGATCGGTCGCGCCGTCCGAGGCCGTGATCCTGTTCCGCACCGGCGAACAGACCCGCGTGTTCGAGCAGGAGCTTCGCCGCCGAAGCATTCCCTACGAGCTGATCGGCAGTCGATCGTTCTTCGACCGCCGCGAAGTGAAGGACGTGATGGCGCTGTTGCGGGTGCTCGTCGATCCCGATGACGACCTCGCCCTGTCGCGGATCGCCAACGTGCCCCCGCGGGGCCTTTCTGGAACGACGGTCCAGGCCGCCCGCAATGCGGGCACCGCCGCGGGCCACAGCCTCTGGAAGGAGCTGCTCGCCGCCCGCGACGCCCATCGGCTCTCGACCGCGGCGACGGCCGGCGTGATGGCGCTGGAGCGCGTGGTCGCGCTGCGGGAGGGCGCGGCGGCACGGGGCGCCGGCGAGACGCTGCGAACGCTGCTGGACCTGATCGGCTACCGCGGCTTCCTCCAGAAGGAATACGAAGACGATCCCGCCGAGCAGGAGGCCCGCTGGGACTGCGTGGAACAGATGGTCAACGCGCTGGCCGACCACGAGCGGTCTGCCAAAAAACAGCACGCCTCTGGAACGGCCGACTTTGGGGGAATGGTCCGTGGTTTCCTCGACGATCTCGTGCTCGACGTCACGGAGGCAGAGCGGTTTCGGTCCGACAAGCCGAAGGGCAACATTCTCCGCCTCATGACCCTCCACGCAGCGAAGGGGCTGGAGTTCGACTGCGTCTGGATGGTGGGGATGGAGGAGGGGCTGCTGCCGCACCACCGCTCGCTCAATGACGGTCTGCAGGCGATCGACGAGGAGCGACGGCTCTGCTATGTCGGCGTCACCCGCGCGAAGAAACGGCTCGCGCTCTCCCTCTGCCTCACGCGGATGAAATGGGGCAAGAGCAAGCCCGCCCGCCCGAGCCGTTTTCTCTACGAGCTCACCGGTCAGGCGGAGAAGTTCACGGACGAGCCGGCGGGCGGATCACCGACAGGAACACCTCCGGCAGCATCAGCGTCAGCGGCCCGAGGCCCAGCCCGCCGCGGGCGATCGAAGCGTACGTAGCGACGAGACCGCGGGCGAGCTTTGCGCCACCGGCATGCCATGAAAACCATGGCGGCGCCGGCCATACCACCAGCGGCGTCCGCAAGATCGCGTTGTGCACCAGCGGCAAGAGCAGCGGATCGTGCACGCGGCCGATGCCACTTGCCGGCGCGGCGAGCGTGCCACCGGGAAACCCGCCCCACGGCACGTTCGCAAGCGAGTAGGCCAATGCCGACCAGCCGTTGACGGCCACGACACCATATTCGAGATGCTCGACCAGCAGTTCCGCCCGCAGCCGATCCCGCGAGGCAAGCGTCGCCGGGATGGTGACGCTCGCGGCCAACGAACCCGGCAGGGCATGCACGAGGCCGCCCGCCCGCGTGCAGAACGCCTCAATGTCGTCGGCCTCGATCGCCGTTTCCGCAGCGACTGGCACGAACCATTCCCGCGCGACCCAGGCCCGGTCCCGCTCGATGTCGAGCCCCGTGCGAAACACCCACGGCAGCGTGCCATCGGTCGGGGCCGGACGGCCGGCGATCGTCTCCCAAGCGGTCGATGCGCCGGGATACCAGGCCGGACGGGCAGGCAGGCCCGCGAGCCGCCGGCCGACGAGCGCGAGGAATTCGTCCCGCTGCGGCCACCCTCGGCAGGTGACGACGAGCTTGGTGGCGATGCAGTTGAACGACGTGTTGTTGGCGATCGATGCCGCCACCATGTCGGCCTGGCAGGCGAGCTGGGCCGGCGTGTAGCGGCCCGGCACGACGATCCACGGCGTGACATTCCCCAGCTCGCAGGTGATCGGCTTCGCGAGCACCGGTTCGGCCCCGGCCGCATGCGGATCGCGGTCGCCCCAGACAATTGCGTTGAAGGCCCCCTGCCCGCCCGTGAGATGCACGTGCGTGACGAGCGGCGCGGCGACGGCAGCCTGCGCGACCTCCGGTCCGCCCGTGACGATTCGAAGTAGCCCCGCCTCGATGAGTGGCGCGAGCACCCTGTTGAGCACTGGCTCGAGCGGTGCATGAAGCGGATGCAGCTTGAGCAGGGCGGCGCGGCCGTGCTCGAAGATCTGGCAGAGCACGTCGGCGGCGGCGAGCCCGGTCACGTTGCCTGAGCCGAGCACGACGGCCACGCCCCCCGACCGCGGTCGTTCCTCGGCCTCGCGCCGCCAGCTGCGGTCGAAGGCGTCGAGTCCACCCGGATTGACGCACCGCACGGTGGCCCGGTGGCCACGAAAGATCATCGAATCAAACAGCGGCCCCACCGGCATGACGTCGACTTCGACTATCGAGGCGGGGTCGGTGGCCCGCGGATGGCCTCCGGTCGCGGCATGAGAGATTCGTGGCGGCCGGCTGGCCTGCGGCAGGCCCGTCTTCGCGATCGCCTGCTGCGACCGGGCGGTGAGCAGGAGCAGCCGCAGCGTGGCCAGCGGTCCGGTGGCGATCTCCTCGGCGAGGGCCGCTGGCCCGCCCTGCTTCACAGCGACGGCCGTTCGCGCCCAGTCGTCGGCCACGTCGGCCACCTGCTCGGCGCAGGCCAGCGCCAGCTTCGCGCGGGCCGAGGCATCGCGGGCCGCATGCCGTCGTGCACCGGCACTGAGCGACACGAGCAGGTCATTCAGACGGTCGGGGGATTCAGACATGGTGTCATTCTACGGAAGGCGGCCGCATGGAATGGAAGGCGCCGTCACTTGCCGATGCAGTGCCGGGAGAATATCCGATCGATGAGATCGGTGCCGAGTTCGACACCGGTCACCTCGCCGAGCGCGGCGACCGCCTGATGGAGCAGGCCGGCCACGATCGCCTCGTCGCGGCCTCCTTCACCGTGATCCCCGTGGACCTTCGCACGCGCTGCCATGACCGCCTCACGGGCAGCCGCCACCCCCACCTGCATCCGCAGCGTCGCCGGCGACCGGCCGCGGGGCAGGTCGGCCACAGCGCTGAGAATTGCAGACTTGAGCGCCGCGATGCCGGCACCGGAGCGACTGCTCGTGACGCATGTCGATGCGCCATCTGAAAGCCCTGCCGGCGTGGCCAGGTCGCACCGCGTGAGCA
>JBIIGJ010000022.1:0-35458 GCA_044236455.1 Pirellulales bacterium | reverse complement strand
TGACGATGACGAAACTCTCGTGCTTGGCGAGTGCCCAGATTCGTTCATCGTCATCGCCCGTGAGATCGACATCGCGCACGTGAAGACTGCCCGCAAAGCGCGGCAGCAAGACCTCGACGAGCCGAAACGACAGGTTCTGGTCGAGCAGAGCCTTCACGCGACCGATCCAAGAAGTCGCCGCTCCCGCTCTGCCGCGAAGGCCAAGCAAGCGCGGATGTCCTCGGTGGTCAGTTCCGGGAAGTCAGCCAGAATCTCGGCCTCGGCCATTCCGGACGCAAGATACTCCAGCACATCGGAAACCGTGATCCGTAGCCCGCGAATACAAGGTTTCCCGCTGCGTTTTCCCGGCTCGACCGTGATGCGATTGGCGAGATTGGCGTCCATAAAACAAAGTCTACGTTGCGGGCGAGAACGCGGCAAAACCGGTTTGGGCCCCGCCGCCATCAACGCACACCACGACAATGCTGTGTCGCAGGTATTTCGCCCAAAAAATGCGGGAGGCTCTGCCTCGCAGAATCCAACGCCGAACGATCCGCCATCGCCGAGCCAGAAAACAAAAAAACCCCTGCGAAGGCCGCTGTTGTCGGCATATCGCAGGGGTTTCAGAAGCAGATGCTCCGGTCGGAGTCGAACCGACGATGGCGGATTTGCAATCCGGAGCCGAGGGCGGAATTTGCCGAGGAAAACCGCGATTCCCCAAGCGATGTACACGCGGATGTACACACGGGCTCAGCCGACCCGGCCCTCGCGGCGGTGGTCGAGGCATGGTCGAGTCTGCCCCCCGCGGTCCGGGCTGGCATCCTCGCGATAGTGCAGGCGAGCCGCTAAGCGAAGGAGTGGCACCCCGCCATTGCTGCGGGCCGCCCGTCCCGACCGGGCGGCGGAAGTGCTGCCGTTTCGGCCTCCGCCCGTGTCGATTCGTCACCGACATGTGTCGATTCGTGCGCGCTTTTTCCCGTTTCGTCCTTTTGTGGCCTCCGGCCGCTTGCAAATGGGGGGGGGGGGCTATTTTGCCAGCCTCCGTGCAGTGGAATCTTCCAACTGGCGGCTTGCTCACAAAGCGTTTCATACCGAGGATTTTCCAACCCCATGAACCACTTCTTTCGATTCTGTGTCTTGGTCGCACTCGCCGCAGTCGGCGCGTCCCGCGCTTCGGCGGATTTGGTCCTCAGCACCCCGAACGGGCTGAATACGGGCGATCGCTTTCGATTTATCTTTGTGACCGGAACTACCACGGATGCTACGAGTTCCGACATCGCCACCTACGACACATTCGTGCGGAACAGCGTGAGTTCCCTGTACGGAAACGTGACCTACGGCGGGAGTCCGATCACAAACTGGTTGGCGGTGGGCTCAACGCCAACGGTCAACGCGAAGGACCACCTCGGCGGATACTCGTCGTCAGTCTCCGTGTGGCTCCCCAGCGGTACGCAGGTCGCCTCTTCTCTCGACACCGCGACCGGCGGCCTCTGGTCAGGCACTCTTGCCCACAAAATCGACGAGTATCTCGATAGCTCGACCGCTCCCGGTCAAACCCCTTGGACGGGATCGACTGCCGCAGGCCTCGCCAGAGCTACCCGTGAACTTGGCGCGAGCACTCCTAACATTGGGTTAAGTCAATACGCCAGTTTTTTATGGATCAATTTCTCGGCATCAAACAACTCGAATTCATGGGCGATGTATGCCGTCAGCCCAGAACTGACTGTGCAAGCTGCTCCCACCCCCGTTCCCGAGATCGATCCCGCCAGCTTCGGGAGCGTCGCGGCGTTCCTGACTGGGGCGTTCGGCCTGATCGAGCAGCGGCGTCGGCGGCGTGGCACTGCCATCGCCGCGACTCCCTGAACAGCCAGGTTGTTCCAGTGACCATTCACCACCGGGCTGGGCATCGCAAGGTGCCCGGCCCGGTGACTTTCTTGTACCCCTTTCTCCTTCGGCCTAGCCTGCGGGACTGAGCCGCATGAGAAATGATCGCAGGCCCTGCTGCGTTCGATCGGCATCCGTGGCAGCAAGACTTCCCAACTGCTTCACGACGACGCCCTTCGCAATCGTGGCGAACTTGCACATGCGTGCGGTCGACTCAAGCCGCAGACCGGCTTCCTGCCAGAGCGAGATCGGCGTGTCGCCCACGCCCCTTGGGTCGTGTGTCGTTACGGGAACGACGAGCAGATCACCGTCGCCATGTTCGTGAATGACAAGCACCGGCCGCAACTTGAAGCCGCCGCCGTCAGGAAAAGGCAGTCTCGCCAGGAGAACGTCGCCAAAATTCACACCCGGCACCCTCAAGGGCTGTCATACACCGAGTCGTCAGGACCGTAGTGTGCGGCCAACTGTTCCGCCGAGAGTCTTGTCCACGCGGCTTCGTCGCCCGCGGCTCGCTGGCCGGCAGCATCCCGCCTCTGCAACAGATATTCGAGATAGTGCAGGGCCTCTCGCCGCAGCGATTCAGGCAGCGCCAGGGCCCGCTCGTAGATGGCTTCCGCGGTCGTCATGCCTCCGATCCTAACCGATAGCGAAGTCCGTGCGAAACGGAAGCGACCCGAACGATCCGGCAGTTGACCACAAAATTGACCACACTCTCCCGGCTGGAACTGACACTTCTTGGCACTCTGGGGCAGATGTGACGGCAGACGGCGATGCTCGTTCTGCGACCCCATCGCAACAAAAAAACCCCTGCGAAGGCCGCTGTTGTCGGCACATCGCAGGGGTTTCAGAAGCAGAGGCTCCGGTCGGAGTCGAACCGACGATGGCGGATTTGCAATCCGCTGCCTTAGCCACTTGGCTACGGAGCCACTCTCTATCCAAATCAACCAACCGAACCACCCATCCGCGATCACGCTACGGGAGATTGGGTCGTTTGGTCAAGCTGTACTTATCACGTTGACATGGCCGGTTTTGCCGCCGAACGCGGCTGTTCCGGTCCTGCGTAGGAAATCGGCCGCCGGCCCCCCGTTCCTTCAATCTGTTCCGGGCGGCCCTCCGCATGGGGGCCACGCAGACTCCCCATAATCGCCAAACACGGGCAGAACCGGCAGAGTTTGGCCCAGCGGCAAAAAGGCCGATATAGTCTCGGCTCGCCGACCATGCCGCCCACCGGACGGCCAAGCATCGGCGGCAGACAAGCCACACCCATCTTCAGGGACCATAAGGAGCTTCTCGAATGACCAAGCAACCATCGTGCGACATCGGACTCATCGGCCTGGCCGTCATGGGTGAAAACCTCGCCCTCAATATCGCCAGCCGCGGTTACCCCATCGCCGTCTACAACCGTACCGCCAGCGTCACCGACGCCTTCACGGCCGGACGGGGCAACCAGCCGCATGTCGTCGGCTGCCACACGCTCGAAGACTTGGTCGCGGCACTCAAGCCCCCGCGCAAGGTGATGATGATGGTCAAGGCCGGTCCGGCCGTGGACCAACTGATCGCCACGCTCACCCCCCTGCTCTCCAAGGGCGACGTCATCATCGACGGCGGCAACACGCTCCCCTCCGACACCGACCGCCGCACCAAGGAGGTCGAGGCCTCGGGCCTGCTTTACATCGGCGCCGGCGTCTCCGGTGGCGAGGAGGGCGCGCTCAAGGGTCCCAGCCTGATGCCCGGCGGATCCAAGGCCGCGTGGCCGCTCATCCAGCCGATCTTCCAGGCCATCGCCGCCAAGGTGGGGCCCAAGGGCGACATCCCCTGCTGCGACTGGGTGGGCCCGGGCGGTGCCGGCAACTACGTGAAAATGGTTCACAACGGCATCGAATACGGCGACATGCAGCTGATCTGCGAGGCCTACTGGCTGCTCAAGCAGGGAGCCGGCCTCTCCAATGAGCAGCTTGCCAAGGTCTTCGACGACTGGAACCGCGGCGAGCTCAACAGCTACCTGATCGAAATCACACGCGACATCTTCACTGCGCGGGATCCCGACACGGGCAGCTTCGTCGTCGACTTGATCCTCGACAAGGCCGGCGCCAAGGGCACCGGCAAGTGGATGAGCCAACTGGCGCTCGACCTCGGCGTGCCCAGCACGCTCGTCACCGAGGCTGTCTACGCCCGGTGCCTGTCGGCGGCCAAGGACGCCCGCGTGCGGGCAAGCAAGCTGCTCAAGGGCCCCGACATGTCCAACCAGGGCGATGCCGCCCAGTTCACCGAACAGGTCCGTCAGGCGCTCTATGCCTCGAAAATCGCCAGCTACGCACAGGGCTACGTGCAGCTCGCGGCCGCGGCCAAGGAGCAACAGTGGCCGCTCGACTACGGCTCGATCGCCATGCTGTGGCGGGGCGGCTGCATCATCCGGGCCCAGTTCCTGGAGCGGATCGCCGAGGCATACCGGGCGCAGCCGGACCTCGAAAACCTGATGCTCGCCCCCTACTTCGCCGACGCCCTGGCGAAGGCCCAGACTGCCTGGCGGCACGTGGTCGCCACCGCCGCGACCATCGGCATACCCGTGCCCGGATTCATGGCGGCACTGGCCTACTACGACGGCTACCGTCATGAGCGGCTGCCGGCGAACCTCCTGCAGGCGCAGCGAGACTACTTCGGTGCCCACACCTACGAGCGCACCGACAAGCCGGGCACCTTCCATTCCGAATGGCTCGATCTGCGCCGCCCGGTGAGCTGATCGCTTCTCCCCGCAGGACACCCGTCCATGGCTGACTCCTATCTTGAAAACCTGTTCGGGCTCTCAGGCCGCACGGCCGTCGTCGTCGGCGGCACGGGCGTCTTGGGCGGAGCCTTGGCCGAGGGCCTGGCCCGGGCGGGTGCATTCGTGGTCGTGGCGGGCCGGGGCGCCGACCGGGGCGAGGCCCGCGTCGACGCCATCCGGGCCGCCGGCGGCAACGGCGCCTTCGTCTCCGTCGACGCCGTCGACCGCGGGAGCGTGACGGCGCTCTTGCAGGCGGTGATCCATGCCCGCGGCCAGGCCGACATCCTCGTGAACTGCGCCGGCGTGAATTCGTCGGTGCCGTATTTCGACATCAGCGATGACGACTTCGCCAAGGTGCTCGACACGAATCTCAAGAGCACCCACCTCGGCTGCCAGATCTTCGGCGGCCACATGGTGGGGATCGGCGGCGGGGCGATCCTGAATATCGGCAGCGTCTCCGCCGACAAGCCGCTCTCGAAGGTGTTTGCTTATTCCGCCTCGAAGGCGGCGGTCGTCAACTACACGCAGAACGTGGCCCGCGAACTCGCCCCCAAGGGTGTCCGCGTCAACGTGCTCTGTCCCGGCTTCTTTCCCGCCGAGCAGAACCGAAAAATCCTTTCACCGGAACGAACCGCTTCGATCATGAGCCAGACGCCGATGAACCGCTTCGGCAATCCGGAGGAACTCGTCGGCGCCGCGATCCTGCTCTGCGCCCCAGTGGCGGGCAGTTTCATCACCGGCACCGACCTCTACGTTGACGGCGGCTTCACGGGGATGCGTCTCTAGCCATGTCCCACACGATCGTGATCTTCGGCGCGTCCGGCGACCTCACCAGTCGGAAGCTCGTTCCCGCGCTCTACAACCTGATGCGCAACGGCTCGCTGCCGGCCGACACCCGGATCGTCGGCTTCTCCCGCACGCCGATGAGCGATGACGAATGGCGGTCGCTGCTCCGCGAGTCCACCGCCAAGCACGCCGAGGGCGATCCTCTCGATGACGCTTCCTGGCAGGAATTCGCCACGTCCATTCACTACCAGCCGGGTGACATCGGCAGGTCGGAAGACTTCCAAGGCCTCGCCGATCGACTGCACACGCTCGAAGGCGGGGCGGAAACGACGCGGGTCTACTACCTCGCCACCGCGCCGCAGTTCTACGAGCCGGTGGTGGCGGCGCTCGGCAGCCACGGGATGGCGATCGAGACAAACGGGCCCCGCCGCATCGTCGTGGAGAAGCCGTTCGGCACCGACCTCACCACGGCCCGTGCCCTCAACGAACACCTGCACGCCGTGTTCCACGAGAGCCAGGTGTTTCGCATCGACCACTACCTCGGCAAGGAGTCGGTACAAAACATCCTGGCGTTGCGGTTTGCCAACACGATCTTCGAGCCGGTCTGGAACCGCCGCTACATCGACCACGTGCAGATCACCGTGGCCGAAGAAGTGGCTGTCGGCCGCCGGGGCAGCTATTACGACACCGCGGGCGTGCTCCGCGACATGTTCCAGAACCACTTGCTGCAGCTGCTGATGGTGACCGCCATGGAGGCGCCGGTGCGGTTCAACGCCAGCGCCGTCCGCAACGAGAAGGTGAAGGTGCTGGAGGCGATCCGGCCGCTCGACCTGAGCGAGGTGGCAGCGGCGGGGATTCGCGGTCAGTACCGCGGCTACCTCGACGAGCCGGGCGTGCCACCGGACAGCCAGACCGCCACATTCGGGGCGATCCGCCTGGAGGTCGACAACTGGCGGTGGCAGGGCGTGCCGTTCTACCTGCGGAGCGGCAAGGTGATGAGCTGCCGCACCACGCAGATCGTGATCGCCTTCCGGCAGCCGCCGCTGGAGCTGTTTGCCGACGGCAAACACAAGAGCGTCCGCGAGGGGAACCGGCTCGTGATCCAGATCCAGCCGGCCGAGGGCATCCAGCTCCACTTCCACACCAAGGTTCCGGGCGACGGCATGAAGCTGCGGCTCACCGACCTCGAATTCAGTTACTCCCGCGAGTTCATGGGCCGGCTGCCGGAGGCCTACGAGCCGCTGCTGCTCGACGTGATGACGGGCGACGCCAGTCTCTTCGCCCGCGCCGACGAGGTGGAGAAATCGTGGGAGATCATCGATCCGTTCGTGCGGGCGTGGAGTTCGGTCGACATGCCGCCGATCGACTCCTACGAGGCCGGCGATTGGGGCCCCATGGCGAGCGTCGAATGGATGGCGGCCCAGGGCCGCACCTGGTTCGACACCTGCCCGGTCCTGACCTGACGACGGGCTGGCCCGTCAACGGGCTCGTGCGACTCTTGCTACGATGACCGGCACCATGCTGGCCCCATTCCAAGCCCCCACGCCATCGATCGGCGGCATCACGCTCGCCTCCCCCGTGGTGCAGGCTGCGCTCTCCGGCTACAGCGACCGTGCCATGCGGGTGCTCGCCCGGCGGCACGGTGCCGCCTATTCGCTTGGCGAGGTGCTGCTCGACCGGTTCGTCAACGAAGTGGGCCACAACAAGCGCAACCTCGCCCGCATCGCCGTGGCGCCCGAGGAACATCCAGTCGGCGGCCAGCTCATGGGCTCGAACCCCGACGACTTCCCGCCCGCCGCCCGCCGTCTCGTCGCGGAGGGTTTCGACGTCATCGACATCAACTTCGGCTGCCCGGTCAAGAAGGTGCTCGGCCGCTGCCGCGGCGGCTATCTCCTCAGCGTGCCAGAGACGGCGCTCGAGATCGTGTCGCGGGTTCGCGAGGCGGTGCCGTCGCAGGTGCCCGTCACGCTCAAGATGCGTCGCGGCATCGATGATTCCGCAGAGAGCGCCGACCGATTCTGGACGATCTTCGACGGAGCCTTTGCGCGGGGCGTCGCAGCGATCACCGTCCACGGCCGAACCGTGCAGCAGAAATACGTCGGCCCGAGTAACTGGGAATTTCTCACCGCCGTCAAGCGGCATGCGGGCAGCCGGACCGTGATCGGCTCGGGCGATCTCTTCTCCGCCGAGGCCTGCGTCGCCATGCTGCGGCAGACCGGCGTCGACGGTGTGAGCATCGCGCGCGGTGCAATCGGCAACCCCTGGATCTTCCGGCAGACGCTCGCGCTCCTGGCGGGCGAGCCGCCGCCGCCCCCCCCTACGATCCACCAGCAGGCCGACATGCTCCGCGAACACTTTGCCCTTGCCGAGGAACTGCACGGCGCGGAACTGGCCGGCCGGCTGATGCGAAAGTTCGCGATCAAGTATGCGAGGCTGCACCCGGAGTATCTGCCGGTCCGCACAGCCTTCGTCGACGTGAAGGTCAACGCCAACTGGTCCGACGTGCTCGCGCGGTTCTATGCCGACGACGGCCCCGGCCGCGATCCCGCCGCCGACATCGACGAAACGATGGAGTGCTAGCGGCTGGCGTCACGAAAACCATCCCGCGATGCAGCGTCCCATCGCTTCCGCTCCGGGCTTTTATGGGACACGGACACATCCCATCGCTGACGCTCCGGGCTTGTATCGAACGGGGCACCCCGCCCAATAAAAGCCCCCGGCGTAAGCCGGGGATCGTGAACCGGCGTGAAAGCCGGATGCCCTTTGCGAACGTCCGGCGACGGGTCATGGGCAGCCCCAAACCGTCGCCATGCAAGCCCTGCTACGCCAGCGCCCGCTCGATCTCCGCTCTCACCTCGGCATCGTCCTCGGTCGCGAGCCGCGTGACGAGCGCCGCGTGCGCCCGCTGGGCCACCACGTCCGCGCAACGCCATCTCCCCAGCGCCCAGGCCGCCGCCCCGCGCACCACCGGTTCCTCGTCGGCCAGTGCCGTAGCCAGCGAGTCGAACGACGCGGCATGCGGCCGATTGCCCAGGGCAATCGCTGCCGACCGCAGCAGGCCGCGGCGTTTGGCCCGCCGCAGCGGGGAGCCTTTGAACCGCTGCCGAAACGCGTTGTCATCCATCTGCAGCAGTTCGGCGAGTGCAAGCGTCGCCATGCCGTCGCGGGGCTGAAACGTCGGCTCCATCGATCCCGGTGCATACCGGTTCCACGGACAAACCTCCTGGCAGATATCGCAGCCGAAGACCCAGTCCTGCACGCCGGGCCGGAGTTCGGCAGCGATCGGCCCGTGTTCCTCGATCGTCAGCGCGCTGATGCAGCGGTTGGCGTCGAGCACGCGGGGCTCCACGAAGGCGCCGGTCGGGCAGGCATCGAGACAGGCCGTGCACGTGCCGCAGTGGTCCACCTCGAGCGGGGCATCGGCCGGCAGCTCCAGATCGGTAAGCAACGCGGTCAGGAAAAAGAAACTCCCCGCGCGGGGATCGATCAGCATCGTGTTCTTTCCGAACCAGCCGAGGCCGGCGAGCCAGGCGAACTCCCGCTCGGCCAGCGGCGCCGAATCGACGACACCGCGGGTGCGGCAGCCGGGCACGCGGGCCTCCAGCCATGCCCCCAGCATGTTGATGCGGCTGCGGAGCAGGTCGTGGTAATCGTCGCCCCACGCATAGCGGGCCACGCGGCCCCGCCCCTCCCCCGCCCCGCCGGCATCCGCGGTGTTGCCGCCGGTGGTCGCATGGTCTGTGGCGAGCATGATCACGCTGCGCACGCCGGGCAGCAGCGCGGCCGGATCTCCCCGCAGCGGTTGCTGCCGCTCGAACCACTGCTGCATCGCGCCGGCAAATCCCTGGTCGAGCCAGCGTCGCACCAGATCCTGTCGCCGCGGCGGCCCCGCCGGGGCGATGCCCAACCGGGAAAAACCCAATCTGGCCGACTCCCGCCGCAGTCCATCCACGAGCGTGCCCATGCCCCGGCCGTCGGTGGCATCCTTCCGCGCAGCAAAGTCATCTGCTGGTGGTTCCATCTGGAGGGCGATCGCTTGGGGCTGTGATGACTGTGAAAGGGTTGGCTACGCAGGGGCAGTTCGCTGGCAGACCGGGCTGACTGGGAAGGGAGCGGGGCCCAAACCAGCGTGGCTCGCGGGGCAGCCCACGGCAACCCCGCAGGGTATGGCCTTGGGGGACTGTAAAAAAAGGCCGGGATGGCTTGGCCGCGGACAGCCACCGCAGAGAACTGGTCTGGACCCATGCGGGCCACTCGCTATCCTCCCGCCTCCCAAGACTCTCCAGGCCCCAGAGTGTGCGTCGCGATTCGTCGCGTCCAGTCCGACGGCCTGTTTTTCAACCGCCAGCCCGCGGAGTATGAGCCGTGTTGCAACTTTCCCGCTGCCGCCCCGAGTCTTCTCGGCCCCGGCATGATGCCCGTTCCCAGGACGGCATGTCTCGACTGGGCGAGCACGGATCGTATCTCTGCCTCATGACCGCGGCCCTCGCCGCGGTGGCATTGCTGGGGCTTGCTGGCTGCCAGACCCCGCCGCAGACTCCCGCACCGGTCTATGGCAACGCGGTCGGAACGCCGGCCACCTACGGCGGCTACCCCGCGCCTCCGCAGGGCGTCGCCTATCCGCCCACGGTGACCGGGGCACCAATGCCCGGGCCAGCCACGAGCTGGCAGGGCGTGCCTCCGGCTGCAGCCCCCGCCAACAGTTGGGCCCAGTCGGGCAACACCACGGCCCCGGCCATCGTCCAGCAGCCGGCCCAGGTGCCAAACATGCAGCAATACGGCTCGCAGACGGCCGCTCAGGCAAATCAGTATCAGCAGAGCCTCACCAATCAGGCGCAGCAATACGCCAACCAGATGCAGGCCCAGCCGCAGCAGTATGCCAATCAGGTCCAGCAGTCGTTGAACACACAGCAGCAACAGCTGAACAACCAGCTGCAGAACACGGCGAACCAATATCAGCAGGGCTTCAACGCCCAGGCCCAGCAATTGAACAACCAGTTCCAGCAGGGCATGCAGGGGGCTCAACAGCAGGTGAACAACCAGTTCCAGCAGGGAATGCAGCAGATGCCCACCGGCCCTCAACAGCAGACGACCAACGGCAGCTGGTGGCCCTTCTCCAACCCCAGTGCCATGCCGCCGACACGGGCCGTTCCCGTCCAGCCGGCACGCTACTGAATACGCGTTCGGAGCGCCCGGCCGCTTTCCGCTCCGCCTTGCCCGCATTGAGGCTGCCGCCGATACTTGAGGCATCGCGGCCTTGCAGTCCGCAGGCATCATGCTGGAGCGCTGTCCATGTTCGACTGGCTGGGAGGTATTGCGCCCCGCTTGGGCATCGGCACGCGTCCAGCCATCAACGCCTCGACGTGGCGGCTCGTCGCACGCATCGAGGCCCTCGCCCCCGAAATGGAAGACCTGAACGATCTCGCCCTCAAGCGGCTGGGCCGATCGCTCTCCTACCGCGCCCGTGCCGGCGAGCCGATCGACTCCCTCCTGATCGAGAGTTTTGCCGTCACCCGCGAAGCGGGCCGCCGCCGTCTGGGCATGCGGCACTACGACGTGCAGCTGCTGGCGGGCATTGCCCTCGTGCACGGCGCGATCGTCGAGATGCAGACGGGCGAGGGGAAGACGCTCGTGGCCACACTGCCGCTGGTCCTCTACTCGCTCTTCGGCCGCGGCGCCCATCTGGCCACGGTGAACGACTATCTCGCCAAGCGCGACGCGGAGTGGATGACGCCGATCTACGAAGCACTCGGGCTGAGCGTTGGCATCGTGCAGTCGCAGCAGGATTTCGATGAGCGTCGCAAGGCCTACGCCTGCGACGTCACCTACGGCACGGCGGGGGAGTTTGGCTTCGATTTCCTCAAGGACCGTCTGATGGGCCGCGAGATCACCGAGGGCCGCGGCGACCTGGGCGCGATGCTCGCCGGCAAAACCCCGGGCAGCTCCGCCAAGCTCCTGCAAAGGCCCTACTGGTTCGCGCTGGTCGACGAGGCCGACAACGTACTCATCGACGACGCGAGGACGCCGCTGATCATCGCTTCGCCCCCCGGCGAGGCGCAGGCCGCGGAGCAGGCGCTCTTCCGCTTCGCGGCGCAGGCTGCCCTGGAGTTGAAGCCCGACGAGGATTTCGAGATCGAGCGACAGAAGCAGACCTGCGAACTGCTCGGGCGGGGCCGGAGCCGCGTGCGGGCCATGCAGCGGCCCGAGGTGATCGAGTCGGTGAGCCTGTTGGCGATCTACGAGGCCGTCGAACGGGCATTGCGGGCCCGACTGTTCTTCATCCGCGACCGCCAATACGTCGTCCGCGACGACAAGGTCGTGATCATCGACGAATCCACGGGTCGCGCCGCCGAAGGACGCAACTGGCGGGACGGCCTGCACCAGGCCGTCGAGGCCCAGGAAAACATCACGGGCACCGTCAAGTCGGGGCATGCGGCAAGAATCACCCTCCAAAACCTCTTCGCCCGGTGGCCGCACCTCGCAGGCATGACCGGCACGATCGCCACGAGTGCCGCCGAACTCGCCCGCACCTACGATGTCGCGGTGGCCGTCGTTCCCACCAACAGGCCCGCGATCCGCCAACGGCTCGAGCCGATGGTCTGCGTGAATCAGGCCGAAAAATTCGCCCGCATCGTGACCGAGGTCAAGGAGATGCACGCCCTCGGCCGGCCCGTGCTCATCGGCACACGGACGATCGACAGGTCGGAGGAACTCTCCCGGCTGCTGACGGGAGCCGGCCTGCAGCACACCGTCCTCAATGCACGGCACGTCGCGCAGGAGGCCGAGATCGTGGCGCAGGCGGGACAGCGTGGTCAGATCACGGTCTCGACGAACATGGCGGGCCGCGGCACCGACATCAAGCTCGGAGAGGGCGTCCACGAACTGGGGGGCCTGCACGTGATCTGCACGGAGATGCACGAATCGGCGCGGATCGACCGTCAGCTCGTCGGCCGCTGCGGCCGGCAGGGCGACCCGGGCACGTGGCGACAGTACACGGCACTCGACGACGACATTTTGGTCCAGGGCTACGGCACGCCGCGGGCCCGTCGCATCGTGGCGCGGCTGGCAGGGCGATTGAACGGCGATCCGGAACGGCTGCTGGCGGTGTTCCGGCGGGCGCAGCGGCGGATCGAGGCACGCAACGTGCGGCAGCGTCGCGTGCTTGAATATGTCGAACGACAACGGGCCGAGGCCCATATCCAGATGAGTCAGGATCCCTATCTCGACGCGGCTTCGTGACCAACAAACGCGGCCCCGGGAATCCCGTGGGCACTTCCCACCGGTATGATGTTTCCATGCGGTCTTCACCGGGCTTCTTCATCCTGATCCTCGCGATCCCCCTCGCGGTGCCGGCCGTTCTCCGCGCGGAGGACACCACCGTGCGCGAGCCAGCTGCCGACGGAACCGTCTCCGTCGTGGCGGCACCGCCAGCAGGCAGCCGCGGCGAACCGGCCGCCGTCAGCGTGGCGACGGACGTGCTCACGCAGGCGCTCGAACCGCTGGAAGCCGGCCTCCGCGGTGGCGCAGCGGGCGGTGGTCCGACCACGTCATCGCCCCCTGCTTCTGGTGCCACAAACGCGGCCGTGTATGCCCGCCCGCTGCCGCTGGTGGAGGCGCTGGAGCGTTCCGGCGACCGGACACGCCGACTCTGGATCTCGCAGGCGTATTGGAAGGTGTCGGCGGGATTCGCGATGCTCCGCTGGAGCACGGAGGCCCTCGAACGGCTGGAGATGATCGCCCCGGGGGGCGATCCGCATGACCGGGCCGTTCTCGACGTGGCAGTCGCGGCCGCCCGTGCCGATCTGGCCGACGCCCGCGCCGAACTCGTCGCCGCCCAGCAGGAACTCGTCGATCTCGTCCGGTTGTCTGCCGGCGACCCGCTGCCGTGGCCCGTCGACAGGCCGCTGGCGGGCCCCTATCAAACGCACTTCGAGACGATCTTCGCCACGCGTCCGGCCACGGGCCGCATCCGGGCGATCGTGCGGATGCTGCCCTCCAAGCATGAGGCCCTCGAAGCCCGCGCGGCGGCCGTGGTGGCCGCCCAAAAGGCGATGCTGATGGCGGAGGCCGACCACGCGAAGGGACAGCGTCCGATCGAGGCGGTCACTGCGGCCCACGCGGCGGTCACCGGCCAGCAGCGCGAGTTCGTGAAGGTGATGAAGGCCTACAATCTGGACATCGCCGAATACGCGATGGCGGTTGCCGATCTTTCGGTGCCCGACGACCGCTTCGTCTCGATGCTTATCGGCACGCCAATCCAGTGGCGCCCCCAGCCCGCGGGGGGCCCCTCCTCCGCGGCACCGACGGCCCCATCCACCCCTGCGCCGACGCCCAACTGAGGCTCAGGCACCGCGGCGGCCCTCTTTCTCGGGCATTTTTCGTCGGACGGCCGATGTTTGGCTTTTGTCACGACCAGTGGGTATCGTCGGTTTCGCGGATTCTCACCGCCCCGCCCCGCCCCGCAAACGCCCGTCATCATGATCGTGCAGCAGCTTCATCACGAAGCAATCCCGCCCCTGTCGGCGATGATCGTCGACGCGAATGCGGCTTCCATTCGTCGCCTCTCGGCGGCGCTCAAGGATAACGCTCGGGTCGCGGTCCGATGCACGGCGAGAACAATCCCCTCGGCAATCAAGCAGGCGGAAGAGCACCGCCCAGATGTGGTGTTTCTCGACGGGGCGTTGGCAAACGGCGATGGTCTCGGCGTGGCCCGGCAATTCTCCGTGGAAAGCGCGATCGTGGTTGTCTCCGACCGTCCCGACTTCGCCTTGGAGGCGTTCGAGTTCGGAGCGATCGACTACCTGCTCAAGCCCGTCAGTGCGGAGCGGTTGCAGGCGACGTTGCAACGGATCGAACGGTTTTTGTCCAACCAGAGCGGCCTTTCCCCTGACACGGCGAGCGGATCTTCGCCCAACCTGCCGCCGCTCGTCGATCACGTGCCGATCTCGTCCCAGCGTTCAGGCCAGCGAAAGGCGACCGAACTCGTGCCCGTGGCCGACGTGATCTGGGTCGAGTCATTGCAGAACTACTCGATCGTGCAACTGTCTGGCGGCGAACGCCGTCAAGTGAAGCGGACGCTGACAGAATGGGCGGCGTTGCTGCCGCCACAGGGATTCGTCCGCATCGGGCGGTCGGTCCTGATCCAGTTCTCGAAGCTGCGGACGTTCACGTCGCCGTCCCGGAACGAGGTGCTGATCTATTTTCACGGCGTCGAGAAGCCGCTCCGTGTCGGCCGGGCCGCAGCGAGTAAGCTCAGGGACACGCTCCGCGGGTCGTACCCCGCGTGATCGCCCCCTTACCGACACGCCATGCCCGCCATCCCCGCCGCCCCCGTAGGCCCCCGTGCCACAGTGGCGCCCCTCACGATCGGACCGGTCGTCGTCGACCCGCCGGTGCTGCAGGCGCCGATGGCTGGCTACACGAACTACGCCTACCGTCAGGTGGTCCGCGAGTGCGGTGGCGCGGGCCTGCTGGCCACCGAGATGATCGCCGCCCGCAGTGCCACCTGGCTGGAGACGCACCGTGGCGAGCACCCAGACCGGCTCTGGGGCGTGCGTGACGAACCACGGCCGCTGGCCGTGCAGATGTGGGACAACGATCCCGACAACCTTGCGCAGGTGGGCCGTCGGCTCGCTCGGGACTTTTGTGTCAGCGTGGTCGACCTCAACTTCGGCTGCCCGGTGCGGCAGGTGACGGAGAAGGCGCACAGCGGATCGTGGCTCCTACGGGATCCCGACCGCGTGGGCACGATCGTGCGCCGCGTGGTCGAGGCCTGCGACGGCGTGCCCGTGACGGCGAAGATCCGTCTGGGCTGCGCCGACACCTGCCGCACGGCCGTCGAGGTGGCGCAGCGGATCGAGGAGGCCGGGGCCTCCTGCCTCACGGTGCATGGCCGCGTGGCATCGCAGTTCTTCACCGGCAGGGCCGACTGGGAAGCGATCGCTGAGGTGAAGCGGAGCGTGTCGCGGATGCCGGTCGTGGGCAACGGCGATATTGACTCGGCGGAGACCGCCGTCGCACGACTCCGTGAAAGCGGCGTCGATGGCGTGATGATCGCTCGCGAGGCGCTCGCCCGTCCGTGGATCTTCGCCCAGGTGGCGGCGCTCCTGCGGGGCGACCCCATGCCGGCCGATCCCACGCTCGAGGAGCAGCGGGAACTGGTGCTCCACCACTACGACCTGGTCTGCCAGAGGTTTGGCGTGGAGCGAGGCACGATGCTGATGCGGAAATTCGCCTGCGCCTACGCGCAGGGCCTGCCGGGCGCCCGCGAGTTCCGCGGGAAAGCGTCGCGGGTGACCACCCGGGAAGAGTTTCTCGACGCGATGGCGACGAGCTTTCCGAGGCAGCCTTCGGCCTGACGCCCGGAGCCCCCGGCTCCCGCCGGGGGGGGTTCTTGCGATCAGCCCGGAGCACGGGCGATTATTCACAAGCTGGCTTGTCAAAAATCGACTGCGGCATAGCATTGGGGTATGAGCCAGAGCATCACCCCCACCGAACACCGTGCCTCCGACGCAGCCGTGATCGAACTGCTGCGGGTTGAACATCGGCTGGGAATCGGGGAACTGGCCACGCGGTTGGGCGTGACGGCGACAGCTGTCCGGCTCCGGCTCGACCGGCTGATGCGGTCCGGTCTCATCAGCCGTACGACGCTTGCGGGTGGCGGTAAGCCCGGTCTCGTCTCCGATAGCACGCGGGCCACTCGGCTGCGGGGCCGGCCGTCACATGTCTACAGCCTGACCGAAAAGGGCCGGCGGACAGGCGGTGACAATTTCCGCGATCTGGCCCTGGTGCTCTGGCGGGAAATCCGCAGTGTCCGTGAACCGGCAATTCGCCAGGGCCTGATCTCGCGGATCGGCTCGGCCATGGCCGGCCTGTATCGCGACGAGGTTTCCGGCGAAACACCCCGGCAGCGGCTGGAGAGCACGGCCAAAATCCTCCAGGAACGCCAGATCTCGTGCGCCGTCGAACCCTCTGCTGGCCCGTCCCATCAGGGCCTGGCCGTGCTCACCAGCCATGCCTGTCCCTATCCCGAACTGGCGGAACAGGATCGTGGCATCTGTGCCGCCGAGCGGCTGATGCTCCAGGATCTGGTGGGGGCCGCAGTGCACCTGTCCGAGTGCCGGCTCGACGGCTCCCCCTGCTGCCGATTCACCCTGGGCAGAGACGACGGTGCCCTCCCGGACGAAGACCGGGCCCTGCAGGTGGCAGGTGCCACTTGCATCAAACCCGTCTGAAGCATCGAATGCCGAACGATCCCCACGACCATCACCCCCACTCGCACACCTGACACGCGGAGTTCCCCCATGACACAGCCCCTGGTCAATCCGACGCCCTGGATCGAGGGCCGGTTCGAGGAAAACATGGTCCTGACGACGGTCGAGCAGGCCATCAACTGGGCCCGGCAGTCGAGCATCTGGCCGATGACGTTTGGCCTGGCCTGTTGTGCCATCGAAATGATGGCAGCCGGAGCGAGCCGGTACGACCTCGACCGCTTTGGTGCGGGGGCTTTCCGTGCCACGCCCCGTCAGGCGGACCTGATGATCGTGGCCGGCACGGTCACCTACAAAATGGCCAGCCGCGTCCGCCGACTCTACAACCTTATGCCCGATCCGAAATACGTGATCGCCATGGGCGCCTGCACGACCGGCGGTGGTCCTTACTTCAAATGGGGCTACCACGTGGTGAAGGGTGTCGACCTCGTTGTGCCGGTCGATGTCTACGTGCCGGGCTGCCCGCCCCGGCCGGAAAGCCTCCTCGAGGGGCTCATGCGGATCCAGGACAAGATTCAGGGTCAGCGGATCGCCAAGCGGAGCGGCACCTCGGGCAAGATCGATGACGAACTCCCGGTGCCTCACCACTCCGGCTACGTGGTGTCGCCGGTGGCCGATGGCAGCCTCGTGTTCGACCACCAGAAGGTGCAGTCCTGAACGACGGCTCGATGAACAACGACAACACTGAAACCAACAGACCTTGGAAACACCGATGAGCTCGCAATCGCAGGAAAAACTCGTCATCACCGGGCTTCATGCCGCAGTGGACGGTCAGGAGATCCTCAAGGGCGTCGACCTGGAGATCGGCCGCGGGGAGATCCACGCCTTGATGGGCCCCAACGGCTCCGGCAAGAGCACACTGGGCTACTGCATCATGGGCCATCCGTCCTACGAGGTGACTGCCGGCTCGATCGAACTGGTGGATGCCGATGGCACACGGCACGACCTGCTGGCGATGGAGCCCGATCAGCGGGCCCGGGCGGGTGTCTTCCTCGCCTTCCAGCGGCCGATGTCGATCCCCGGCGTCCGTCTTGCTGACTTCCTGCGGCACGCGGTCACCAACGTCCGCAATCCCGACCGCAAGGAGGGTCAGGAGCTGATGCCGATGCGAGACTTTCGCAGCGAGCTCAAGGCCAAGATGTCCGACCTCTCGATCGACACCGAATTTGCCCGCCGGTATGTCAACGACGGCTTTTCCGGCGGCGAGATGAAGCGGGCCGAGATCCTTCAGCTTGCCATGCTCCGCCCCAAGTTCGCGATTCTCGACGAGACCGACAGCGGCCTCGACGCCGACGCCGTCCGGCTTGCCAGCCAGAGCATCGCGAGGATCGGAGGCGCCGAGATGGGGATCCTGATCATCACCCACCACGAACAGCTCCTCGAGCACAACATCCCGCTGCGCACGCATGTGATGCTCGGCGGCCGGATCGTCGAATCGGGCGGCCCGGAACTGGCCGCCGAACTGCACAAGAAGGGCTACGAGCGGATCCGCGCAGCCTATCCCGACGCCGCGGCCGCGGAGCGGTCGATGCAGGATGCACTCGGCCACGACTCAGCCAAAGCCCCCCACCCCGTCACCGCCTGACACCACCGTCCGACACCAGCAGGAACCCACCATGGCCACCGGACTCAATCAGCCCCCCGTCGACTCGAGCACGATCGCGATCAGCACGGGCGACGCCATCGGCGAGATCAACAAGTACGACTTCCGCACCGACACCCCGGCCGTCTTCAAGGCCCGCCGCGGCCTCGATGCGACCATCGTCTCGCAGATTTCCGAGATGAAGCGGGAGCCCGCCTGGATGCGTGACTTCCGGCTCAAATCGCTGGAGATCTTCAACTCCAAGCCGATGCCCCACTGGGGTGGCGACATCGGCGTCGACTTCCAGGACATCTTCTACTACCTGAAGCCGGCCGAGCAGCAGGGCAAGACCTGGGAAGAGGTGCCCGATGCCATCAAGAAGACGTTCGACCGCCTGGGCATCCCGGAGGCCGAACGGAAGTTCCTCTCCGGCGTGAAGGCGCAGTTCGAGAGCGAGGTGGTCTACGGCTCGCTCCAGGAAGATCTGGCGAAGCAGGGCGTGATCTTCACCGACACCGACACGGCCGTCCGCGAGCACCCAGACCTGCTCCGCGAGTATTTTGGCCGCATCATCCCGCCGACCGACAACAAGTTCGCGGCCCTCAATTCGGCCGTCTGGTCGGGCGGCTCGTTCATCTACGTGCCTAAGGGCGTAAAGATCGAGTTTCCGCTGCAGGCCTACTTCCGGATCAACGCCGAGAGCATGGGCCAGTTCGAGCGGACGCTGATCGTCGTCGACGAGGGCGCGCAGGTGCACTACGTCGAAGGCTGCACGGCGCCGATGTACTCCACTGAGAGCCTGCATTCGGCCGTGGTGGAAATCGTCGTGAAGAAGCACGGTCGCTGCCGCTACACGACGATCCAGAACTGGGCCAACAACATCTACAACCTCGTGACGAAGCGGGCGATGGCCTACGAGGGGGCGATGATGGAGTGGATCGACGGCAACCTCGGCAGCCACCTGACGATGAAATACCCGGCCGTCTACATGATGGAGCCCGGCGCCCGCGGTGAGATCCTCTCGATCGCGTTCGCCTCGGCGGGCCAGCACCAGGACGCCGGCGCCAAGCTCGTGCACGCCGCCCCAAACACCTCGGGCCGGATCGTCTCCAAGAGCATCTCGAAGAACGGCGGCCGCGCGAGCTACCGCGGCCTGGTCCGCGTGGAGCCGGGCGCCCGCAAAAGCCGGTCGAGCGTCGTCTGCGACGCCCTGATTCTCGACGACAAAAGCCGCAGCGACACCTACCCCTACATCGAGATCGAGGAGCAGGATGTCTCGATCGGTCACGAGGCGAGCGTCTCGAAGATCGGCGAGGAGCAGCTCTTCTATCTCACCAGCCGCGGGCTCACCGAGGCCGAGGCCAGCACGATGATCGTGGGCGGTTTCATCGAACCGCTCGTGAAGGAACTGCCGATGGAATATGCCGTGGAGATGAACCGTCTGATTGAACTGCAGATGGAGGGCTCGGTGGGGTGATCCGACTCCCATGATCTCCACGCCCATGACCACATCCGCAGCCCCCGCCCCGCCCGCCGCCTTCGACCGCGGCTCGATCGACCGACTGCTCTCCGACGCGACGACTCCCTCCTGGGTGAACGACCGCCGCAGGGCGGCCTTCGAGCGACTCGAATCGCTCGCCCTGCCCGACCGTCGGGACGAGAACTGGATGCGGACCGACATCCGCCTCTTCAAGCCGAAGGCTTGGGGCCCGCGCCGTCGGCCCGGCCCCGATGCCGGCATTCCCACGGGTCTGCTCGCCGAGTTCCTGGCTGGCGACACGTCGAGCGGTGAATCGTTTTTCGACGACGCCCCGCAGGCGGCGGGCACCGGCACGCCGCTCGCCGGACGCCTGCTGTCGCTCGACGGCCACGTGCTCCGCGAGGAGCTCAATCCGGCCCTCGCCGCCCGAGGCGTGCTGTTCGGCTCGGCCGATCGGCTGCTCGCCTCGCATGGCGACCTGTTCGAGCGGCACTGGTTCTCCGTGATCGACTCGCAATCCGACTGGTTCGCGGCGTTGCATGCGGCGTTTCATACCGCCAGCACGGTGCTCTACGTGCCCCCCGGGGTACGGATCGCCGAGCCGCTGCACGTGCTCTCCGGGCTCGGTGACGGCGGCGTCGACACGTCGCACGTGCTCGTCGTGCTTGGCGAGGGAGCGGAGGCGACGGTGCTCACGGAGACGGCCGGGGGCGGCAACGCCGGCTCCGGCTCGGGCTTCCATTGCGGCGGCACCGAGATCGTCGTCGGACGCAACGCATTCCTGCGGATGGTGAATCTCCAGAACTGGGGCACGGGTGTCTGGCACTTCGCCCGCCAAAAGGCCGTGGTGCACGAGAACGGTCGGCTGCAATGGACGCTCGGGGCGCTCGGCAGTCGCCTTTCGCAGGTGGCCCAGGATGTGGCGCTCGCCGGCCGTGGGGCATCGGCCCAGGTCAACGGCGTGATGTTCACCGAGGGCCGCCAGCAACTCGTCTACAACACGCTTCAGCACCACGAGGCCCCGAACTGCAAGAGCGACCTGCTCTACAAGGGCGGACTGCAGGACCGCTCCCGGCTCGTCTGGCGGGGCATGATCAAGGTGGACAAAGCCGCCCAGAAGACCGACGGCTACCAGCGAAACGACAACCTCATGCTCTCCCGTGAGGCCCGGGCCGACTCGATCCCGGGCCTGGAGATCGAGGCCGACGACGTCCGCTGCACGCACGGTGCCACCAGCGGCCGTGTCGACGAGGAGCAGATCTTCTACGCGCAGGCCCGCGGGCTCTCCGCCGACGAAGCCGCGCGGCTGGTGGTGGCGGGCTTCTTCCAGCAGGTCTTCGATCGGATCACGATCCTCCCGGTCCGCGAGGCGTTGGCCCGGGCGATCGGCAGCCGCATTCGCCGCATTTCCTGAAGGAACACCATGCCTGAATTCACCCGCGTGGCCGACGTGTCGGAAGTGCCCGATCCGGGCAAGCTCCTGGTCGAAGTCGACGGCGAAGTGGTCGCCCTCTTCCACGTGGAGGGCCGCTTCTACGCGATCGACGACGTCTGCACGCACGACGGCGGCCCGCTCGTCGACGGCGAGCTCGTGGGATACAAGATCGCCTGCCCGCGCCATGGGGCGAAGTTCGACATCCGCACCGGTGCCGCCCTCTCGATGCCGGCCGTGCGGCCGACGCGGGCCCACGCTGTGAAGGTGGAGAACGGCGGCGTGTGGGTGGCGCTGGGCTCCGGCCCCGGGTCCACCCCCGGCCCGAACAACCAGGCGGCCGACTTCCGCAGCTACACGCCGACCAACACCGCCAGCGCCGCTGCCGAGTCTTCTCCGGCATCGCCCGCATCCGCCGGCTCACCGGCGGCGGCATCGACGCCATCCCCTGGTGGCACGACGGCCATTGCGGCGGATGGTGTTCCCAGCGAAGAGGTGGTCCGCGAGTGGCTCAAGGAAGTCAAGGACCCGGAGCTGTTCGTGAACATCGTCGACCTGGGGCTGATCTACGGCGTCACGCTCTCACCGGCGGCCGATGCGCCCGGCAAGCAGCACGTGGCGATCGACATGACGATGACGAGCCCCGCCTGTCCGGCCGGTCCGCAGCTGATCGCCGACACGAAGCGGACGGTCGGCAGCCGCGAGTCGATCGCGGCGGTCGAGGTACGGATCGTGATGGATCCGCCGTGGACGCCCGACCGCATGACCGACGCCGCCCGCGATCAGCTCGGCATATTCTGAATACACGAAAAACATCGCATCGTGCGATTTTTTCTTGGCGGGCCTCCGCCCGCTGGTGCTGACACGGCCCTCCGGGCCTGGATCTTGACACCGCTGCCACTAGGTGCTGTCGCTACGCGCTCTTGTGCCGGGCGGCTTCGCGGATGGGCACCACCGGCTCCGTCCCCGCGACATTCCGCTCGTTGATGACATAGGTGCTGCCGCCGTTCTCAGGCAGGTCGAACATGATGTCGAGCATCACGTCTTCCATGATCGACCGCAGCCCGCGGGCCCCGGTCTCCTTCCGCATCGCACGGCGGGCGATCGCCACCAGCGCCTCGTCGGTGAACTCCAGCTTGCAGTTCTCGACGCCGAACAGCCTCTGATATTGCTTTACAAGTGCGTTCTTCGGCTCGCGGAGCACCTTCACAAGCGCCGTCTCATCGAGCGGCTGGAGCGATGAGATCACCGGAAGCCGGCCCACCAACTCGGGGATGAGGCCGAATTCGAGAATGTCGTCGGAGTCGACCTGCGGCAACAGCTCCGACAGATCGGCGTCGCCGCGGTAGCCGCTGGGCTGACCGAAACCGATCGTCCGCTTGCCGAGCCGTCGGGCGATGATCTTGTCGATGCCGACAAACGTGCCGCCGCAGATGAAGAGGATGTTCGACGTGTCGATCTGGATGTACTGCTGCTCGGGGTGCTTGCGGCCGCCCTGGGGAGGCACGTTGGCCACGGTGCCTTCGAGCATCTTCAGGAGCGCCTGCTGCACGCCCTCGCCAGAGACGTCGCGGGTGATCGAGACGTTTTGGCTGGTCTTGCCGATCTTGTCGATCTCGTCGATGTAGAGCACGCCCCGCTGGGCCGCCTCGATGTCGAAGTCGGCAGCGTTGAGCAGTTTGAGGAGCAGATTCTCGACGTCCTCGCCCACGTAGCCCGCCTCGGTGAGCGTGGTGGCGTCGCCGATGGCGAACGGCACGTCCAGGATCTTGGCCAGCGTGCGTGCCAGCAGCGTCTTGCCCGATCCGGTGGGGCCGAGCATCAGGATGTTGGACTTGTCGACCTCGACGTCGCCCCCCTCGCTGCCGAGGTTGAGACGCTTGTAATGACTGTGGACGGCGACCGCGAGCACCCGCTTGGCGTGCTGCTGGCCGATCACGTATTGGTCGAGATGGCTGACGATCTCACGGGGCGAAGGAATGGTGGTGAAGAGCTGCTTGCTCGTGCCGCGCCGGCGCTTCTCCTGGTCCAGGATCGACTGGCAGAGGTCGATGCACTCGCCGCAGATGTAGACGTCGCCCGGTCCCTCGACCAGCGGCCCCACGTCGCGGTAGCTCTTGCGACAGAACGAACAGAAGGCGTTCTTCTTGGTCGTCCCGCCGGCACCACGGCGTCCCAGCCCGCCGACGTCTTTCCCTGATGGCATGCTTCGGTTCCTCGAGAAATCGTTCCCCGCCTGTTCACCACAGACTCATTACCGCTCCGAGCACTTCCGGTCCCTACGAGACGCCCGACCGCTGTTGGCGGTCGGGTGCCTTCGTATCGAGCCGCACGTGCGGCTCGACGAGCGTAGATATTTTTCGGTATTCCTCTTCGCTAAGCACACCCTTGTCCCGGAGATTTTTGTAGCCGACAAGCGAGTTTTCCCAATCGCCATGATCGGCCCCTGGCTCGAGCCACCACGATCGGACTGCGACGATCGCAGCGATCCCGACGGCCACGAGCAGCCCGAGCAGCACGGCACTGACCAGAAATGCTTGCACTGGAAACAGCCCCGTTGCGGAGGACGGTCACCTGGAAGTGGGTGGTATCTGTCAGAACCCCGTCGCGGCTACGGCCGGCGGCTTCATTATGGCCGCCGGCTCCAGATTGGGTCCAGAAAGATCCCCCCACTTTTCGCAGGCTCCGCAGGCTGTGGCAATGGCAAAGACGGCAGCCTGAAAACGGGCCGATTTTCCTGCTTGTAACGGAAAAACGCGACTTTCCGTGCAGAACGGCCGATTCTTTCCGACATGGTTCAATCCTCTCAACCCCACTCCCTGCCAGTCCTGTGTTGCCGCCGGCAACGGGGCTTCGCGATTGCCGTCGCCGTCGCGGCCGTCTGGGCGGCCGGTGGGGGAAGCCTGCCTCCGCTGCTGGCCCGGGCCGCAGCCGAGGGACCGGCCGAGCAGGCCCGCCTCCCTGAACTGGTGCGGACCAAACACCGCACGTTTTCGATCCCCTTCCGCCTGCCCACCGCGAAAGACGCCGACGCAGCACCGCAGCGGGTCATGATGAGCGTCTCGAAGGATCTGGGCGGCACATGGGAGCCCGCGGGCGAGGTCGCCCCCTCGGCCGGCACCTTCACCTATCAGGCCGGAGCTGATGGCGAATATTGGTTTCGGCTGCGGGCGATCGACCGCAAGGGGCGGGCCCGCGGCGGCGAAGGGGCCGACATGCGTGTGCTCGTGGACGCGGCTGGCCCGCGGTTGGCGGCCCGAGTCTGGAAGGGAGCCGACGGTGAGATTCTCTGTCGCTACGCCGCCATCGACGACTCCATCCGGATGGAGTCGCTGAAACTGGAATATCGCACCACCGGCGCCCAGGGCTGGAAGACGGTCGCTGCCGAAGGCGTTCTCTCCCGCGAGTCCCCGGCCCACTTGGTCGGCGAGGAGATCTGGTGGGCGGGCGAGAAGGTGGACGAACTGACGGCGCGGATCACCGTGTCGGACTCAGCGGGCAACCAGACGGTGCGACAGTTCCGGATGGAACCCACCGACCCCAACATCGACCAGACGGCACTGGCGCAGGAACTGGGCGCGCCCAGCCTTCCCGCGCAGGAGTCGCCTCAGCAAACAGCGATGCCGCGACCGGTGACGCAGGCCTTCACGGCGACAGACGGGTCACGCTCCGCCGCCGGCTGGAACGCGGAAACCGCCGCCGCCTGGTCGGCGGAACAGCCGCGTGGTGCTCCCGCTGGCAACGCCGACCGCGTTGGCGATCCCCAGAGCGTGCTCGTGAGCCGGATGGCGGGCTCCGCATCCTCCGCCTCGTCCAAGGATTCCGCAGGTGGCCGCAGTCTGTTGGCGTCGACCTCCGCGGGCATGCCGGCACAGATGCCGCCCCAGATGCCTGGAGCCGCCCAGCCGCTGGAATATCGGGGAAAGCCGTTGCAGCTTTCCCGTTCACGTCGCTTCGCCTGGGATTACGAGGTGCCAGCTGAACGCCCGAACGCACCTCGCCTGCGGATCGAACTCTGGAGCACCCGCGACGGCGGCCTCTCCTGGCAGAAGACCGCCGTGGACGACGATGCCCTGAGCCCCATCAACGTGGTGCTGCCGGCAGCTGGCCTCTACGGATTCCGGCTCGAGATCGTGCCCGACGTGCCCGATTCCAGCACGGGACCGCGGCCGGGCGACGCGGCCGAGAGCTGGATCGGCGTCGATGAAGATCTGCCCCACGTGGAGCTGCTCGGTGCCACCCGCTTTTCCGAGGGCGAGACCAGTGGCATCTTGATCCGCTATACGTCCCGAGATCAGCTGCCCGCGCCGAAGACCGCCCGGGTGCTCTTTTCACCGAACGCCGACGGCCCGTGGGCGACGGTTGCCACCGCGCTCGACAACCAGGGGGAATACCGCTGGCAGCCGGATCAGGCGACGCCAGCCCGCGTCTATCTCCGCATCGAGGTTTCCGACGCCGCGGGCAACGTTGGGGCGGCCACGAGCCCCGAGCCGCTCACGGTGGCGACCTCCCGCGTCGTTGGCCGTCTCGGGAGCGTCCGCACGCTGCCCACCGCCCCGTAGCGGCTGGTGCTGCATACACGCGAAACATGGCATCCTGCCATTTTCGCTTGGCCGACCTCCGTCGGCTGGTGCTGCGCATGGCATCCTGCGAAGCAGCGATCGACGAAGGCGGGCTCCCCGGACACCGGAGCGAGCGTCAGGCGCCTCGGCGCCAATCGCCCACCATCATCCCCGGCGCGTTCGCCGAGCCGCCGTGCGAGCGAAGCGTGTTCGGGGAGCCCGCCCGGCAAATGGCAGCCCGCCGGCACCGTCACGATCCGCCGGACGCGATACAAACCTAGCGCCGCGGGGGAAATCACATCTCGCGGCCATCACGAGATACACTGACGGCTCCTTCATGGAGAGCCGTGCCCGTGTCCGATGCCGCCAGTGCCCTCGAGATCCTCCAGCAGCCCGCCGACTGGTCGCTCGGCACGCCGTCGCTGGTCGCGCTGGTCGGCGATGAACCGTTCCTCGCAGGCCACATGCTCGCCCTGCTCCGCGATCGCCTCTGCCCCGACGAGGCCGACCGGTCATGGGCATGGCGGGAGTTCTCCGGCGATGCCGATCCTGATCCCCGCGACGTCTTCGACGAGGCGGCCACGGTGCCGCTCTTCGCCGGCGCGACCCGCGCGGCCGTCGTGCGGTCGGCCGACGGCTTCGTGACGGCAGCCAGGGAGACGCTGGAAAAGCTCGCCGGTTCTCCACGTGGAGCTGCCGGCGGCCGTGGCCTTGTGATCCTCGAGGTGAAGAGCCTGCCGGCCAACACCCGGCTCGCCAAGGCGGTGGCGAAGCACGGTCTCGTCATCGACATCACGATCCCGGCGAAGGCAAACCTCGCCGCGTGGGTGCGGCAGTGGTCGCAGTCGCGACACGGCATCCAGCTGGCGGCCGCCACGGCGCAGCGGCTGCTCGAACGCCTCGGCAACAATCTCGGCCAGGTCGATCAGGCGCTGGCCCGACTCGCCGCCGCCACCGATCCGTCCGCGAAGAAAACGGCCATCCAGCCCGAGGCGATCGACGACTTTGCCGGCAGCCCGCTCGAGCGAACCGCCTGGGGCATGATCGACGCCGCTGCGACCGGCGATGCCCGGGAGGCCATCACTCAACTGGCTGCGCTGCTTGCCGCGAACGAGAACCCGATCGGGATCAGCGCCCAGATCGCCTCGGTGGTGCGGCGGCTGTCCACGGCCGCCCGACTGCTGGCCCTTCCGCCGGCGGCCGGCCGGCCCGCCGGCATCGAACAGGCCCTTCGCGAGGCCGGCGTGGCCGCGTGGCCGAAGGCTCTGGGGCTGGCCCGCGAGTCGCTGGGGCAACTGGGGCCGCGGCGGGCCCGGCAGCTTCCCGTCAGGCTCCTGAACCTTGATCTCGCGCTGAAGAGCGATGCCTCGCGGGGCCTGCGCGCCCGGCTGGCCTTGGAACGGCTCTTCTGCAAGATGAGCCGGCAGGCGGCGCCGCAGCCAGCCCGACAAGCACCACCAGGAGCCCGTTCGTGAATTCCGATTCCCACTCCGATTCCCGCGACCGTTGGGACAATCCGCTCGCCTCCCGCTACGCCTCGGCAGAGATGTCGCGGCTCTGGAGCGACAACCATCGCTACAAGCTCTGGCGGCAGACGTGGCTGGCACTGGCGGAAGCGGAGGCGGAACTGGGCCTGCCGATCTCTCCCGCGCAGCTCGCCGAGATGCGGGCCCACCTGGAGCCGATCGACTTCGCGAAAGCGGCCGACTACGAGCGGAAGATGCGGCACGATGTGTTCGCCCACCTGCACACCTTTGGCGATGCCTGCCCGCAGGCCCGCCCCATCCTGCATCTCGGGGCGACGAGCGCCTATGTGACCGACAACACCGACCTGATCCTGATGCGGGATTCGCTCGATCTCATCGCCTCCCGGCTGGCCGTGGTGATCGAGCGGCTGGCGGACCGCGCGATGGAGACGCGTGACCTCGTCTGCCTGGGCCGCACCCACCTGCAGCCCGCACAGCCCACCACGATCGGCAAGCGGATCTGTCTGTGGATCCACGATCTCCTGCTCGATCTCGAGGAGGTCCTGCACCGCCGCCGGATGCTCCGCGCCCGCGGCGTGAAGGGCACGACCGGCACTCAGGCCAGCTTCCTCGAACTCTTCGCGGGAGACCACGCCAAGGTGCGGCGTCTCGACGAGATCGTGTCGCACAAGCTCGGGTTCGACCGCTCCTACGAGGTGACCGGCCAGACCTACTCGCGAAAGGTCGATTCGCAGGTCGTGTCGGTGCTCGCCGGTATCTCGGAATCGACCCACAAGGCCGGCAACGACCTGCGGCTGGCCGCCGCGTGGGCCGAGTTGGAGGAGCCGTTCGAAACGGATCAGGTCGGCTCCTCCGCCATGCCCTACAAGCGGAACCCGATGCGGGCCGAGCGGATGTGCGGGCTGGCCCGGTTCGTGATGGGGTTCACGGCCACCACCAGCCAGACGGCGGCCGTGCAGTGGTTCGAGCGGACGCTCGACGACTCCGCCCCGCGCCGGCTGGTGCTTCCGCAGGCGTTCCTCGCCACCGATGCCCAGCTCGTGATCTACGCCAACATCGCCGGCGGCCTGGTCGTGCTGCCCGGTGCGATCCGACGCAACCTGGAGCACCATCTGCCCTTCCTCGCCAGCGAGCGGCTGCTGATGGCGGCCACGACGGCCGGTGGCGACCGTCAGGAACTCCACGAGGCGCTGCGTCGCCACAGCCACGCCACCACGGCGCGGATGCGCGAGGGGCACGACAACGACATGGTCGCACGGCTGGCCGCCGATCCGCTCTTTGCGGGCATCGACCTGGAGCAGGCGATGGATGTGCCGGGGCTGGCCGGCCGTGCCGCGGCTCAGGTGGAGGAGTTCATCGCCGGACCGGTACGCGAGGCGCTCGCCGCATGCCCCACGCGAGCCGCCGAGTCGGCGCTCCGCGTGTGACAGGTGAGGTGTGACCGGTGAACGTCACACCCGGTCCTGGTGCCGCGACTTGCTGCGGTTGCTGCGGCAGTCGGCACACAGGCCCGAGATGATCAGCCGGTGGCTGCGGGCGCGAAACTGGTGCTGGCCGGCCACGGCGTCACAGATCCTGGCGATGTCATCGCTGGAAAACTCGATCAGCTTTTGGCACGACGCGCAGTGCAGATGGTCGTGCTGCGGGTAACCGTAGTCGTGCTCGTAGACGGCCCGACCGCCGAGCACCATCTTGCGAAGCAGGCCCGCGTCCACCATCTCGGTGAGGGTGCGGTAGACCGTGGGCCGGCTGGCCTTCGCCCCCTCCGGCGTCCGGCGGAGGTCGGCCAGCAGTTGATCGGCATCGAAATGCTCGTGGTGGCTGCTGACGTGGTCGACGATCACCTGCCGCTGCCGCGTGATCCGCTTGCCACGGGTCTGGAGAAACTCCGCGAACCGCTCACGCGGCGTCAGCGCGACGTCGACCTTGCCCAGCGAAAAATCGGAAGCGATGGCCATGAGAAATCCAAAGGGGAGAGCCGCCGCACAAAGTTTAGCCTGCCAGGCGGTGGCTGTCATCAAACGCCAACAGCCGGACCGTCGCCGGTCCGGCTGTTGCTTGGACATTCACCTCGGCCTGCCAGCGTGAGACTCAGCCGCCCAGGCGGTCGAGCAGACGGTCAAGGGCCAGATCGAGCTTCTCGGGCGTTTCGTACGATCCGTCGGCGATCGCCGCGCGGATGGCGTTCACGCGATCGAAGCGGATGTCAGCGGTCGAATCGGCGGCCCGCACCGCATCGACCGACAGCGTGACCGAATCGTGCACCTCGGCCACGCCCTGCTGCATGGCGGCCTGCGTGGACTGCGCGGCCTCGACGCCCTTCACGGCGTTCAGCCCCTGCGATCCCTGCGTCGATGTGACACCCCAGATGTTCATGTTGGCTCTCCTCGTGACGGAACCGGTAGACGTGTTTCGAATCCCTTCGCTCCCCCGACATGGACGCTTCTACGCGTTCGACATGCGGAAGGTTCGTGACGGGTTTTGGAATTCGCGTCGGCCTGTTCCTTTCTGACTGAACTCGTAGCTATTGTTGCCGCGCTTCCGCGTTCCGGCGACACCAGTCGCCGGACAGCAGCCGGACAGAATCACCCATCCGGTCGCCGCGACCAACTTTTCTTCATCGACCAACCGCGATCCGGAACTTCAACAAAATTTTTCCCTGCCTGTTTTTCGCATTCTGCCGGCCCGAAAGGCCCGCAGCCTGCCCAAACTGCCAGCCCGACCATCAGCTGAGGGCAAACTCCACCTTCCGCCGGTCGAGCTGATTCTGGAGGCGTTCCACGATGGCCGAATGCATCTGGCTGACGCGGCTCTCCGAGAGGTCGAGCGTGGCGCCGATCTCCTTCATCGTCAGCTCCTCGTAGTAGTAGAGGATGATGATCAGACGCTCGTTGCGGCTGAGGCCCTTGGTGACCAGCCGCATGAGGTCGGATTTCTGGATCCGGCGGGTCGGGTCCTCCCCCTTCTTGTCCTCGAGAATGTCGATCTCGCGGACATCCTTCGAACTGTCGGTCTCGCACCACTTCTTGTTGAGGCTCACGAGGCTGACCGCGTTGGCATCGACGAGCAGCTTTTCGAACTCCTCGTGCGACAGTCCCATGTGCTCCGCCACTTCGGCGTCGGCCGGGGCACGCCCCAGTTTCGCCTCCAAGGTCTTGACCGCCTCGTTGAGCTTGCTGGCCTTCGAGCGCACCAGTCGGGGCACCCAGTCCATGGTCCGCAGTTCGTCGAGCATCGCCCCGCGAATTCGCGGCACGCAATACGTCTCGAACTTCACGCCCCGCGACATGTCGAACGCATCGATCGCATCCATCAGGCCAAACGTGCCTGCCGATACGAGATCGTCAAGTTCGACGCCGTCGGGCAGGCGGGACCAGATGCGTTCGCCGTTGTATTTGACCAACGGCAGAAAGATCTCGATGAGCCGGTTTCGAAGCTGATCGTTCGACTGGTCGGCCTTGAAGGCCTTCCACAGTTCGAGCATCTCCTCCGCCGACGGCTGGGCCGGGTAGTTCGCCACGTCATCCTCCTTGAAAGGGCCTTGCATGCGAAGCCGCGGGACGGCACTGCCGCCGCGATCTTCTTGTCACCACGCCGGATACGCACCATCCTGGTGCATCCCGGCAATCCGCACTCGCTTCTCAACCAACTCCGCCATCGACCCGCACCGCCAAACCGATCGTCATCGACCAGCAGGCGGCATCTCCCTGACTTTTTTTCCGTTGAATGTTTTTTTCGGGGCCCCTCCAGCCAGCCCAATCTTTCCGGGCTGCCTGGCGTGCCACACGTTCCGTCGGCTCACGCCGCCCGCAGCACCTCGCCACCTCCGACGCTGGCAAACACCTCCACCCGCTCCTCGTCGGCCAGTTCCTCCGCCGCCAGCACCTGCACCTCGGGAAGCTGACGGCAGAGCGCGTCACGCACCCGCAGTCGAACCGCCCCGGGCACGACGATCACCGGCCGAGCGCCCCGCTCCACCACGGGGCGAAACGCCCGCCGCAATTCCGAAACCAGCTGGGCGGGCGGACGTCCGGTGGCCGTGATGACGGCATCGATCGCCGGCCCCTCCAGCCGCACCGTCACGAGCTTGCCCCGCGGGTCGCGGGCCCGGCGGCAGATCGAGCGGGCGAGCGACCGCCGGACGATTTCGGACAGCGGCCCCGGTTCAGCGGCCTCGGCGGCATGATCAGCCATGATCTCGAGCACTTCCGCGAGCGGCCGGATCGGCACGCCGTCGCGGAGCAGGCACTGCAGGGTGCGATGGATGCGGGCGATGGTGAGCACGCCGGGCACGATCTGATCGACGACCGCAGGCTGCGCCGCGCGGAGCGATTCGATCAGCCGGGCCACCGCATCGCGGGAAAGCAACCGATCGGCATGGCGACGGATCGCCGACTCGATGGCCCGGGAGATGCAGTCGGCCTCACCATACACGGCCGCGCCGCGGCGCCGGGCCGTCTCCGCCTGTGCATGGCCCACCCACGCTCCGCGGCGACCGGTCAGCGGATCGATGGCCGGGGCTTCTTCCTCCCCGGCTTGTCCGGCAAACGCTTGCTCGTCGAGGACCTCGCCGGCAGCCGGCACGGCCAGTAGTTTCCCTGCCGCAAGCTCCGCCTCGACGACGATGTCGCCCGCGATCGTCACGCGGTAGCCGCGGACAGGCAGCGAAAGATCGTCACGCATGGTGATCGAAGGCACGACCAGCCCCAGATCGGCGGCCACGCCCGATCGGACCGCCGTCGACCGCTCCGAAAGCGGTCCCGACGGGCCGCCTCCAGCCTGCGGCGAGAGCAGTCCCACCAGACCGCGGCCCAGTTCCACGACGATCCGTTCATCGGCCAGGAGTTCGTCGGCCGCATTGCCCCGCGGTGCCGCGGCGGCCGGCCCGGAGTCTGCGACCCCGCGTTCTCCACCCTGCTGCTGCTTGGAGGTGCGGCTCACCATCCAGGCCGTCGTTGCCACCGCCACGGCCATCCCCGCCAGCGGCACGAACGGCAGATCGGTCAGCGACAGAAGGCCGAGGAAGACGGCTGTGATCACGAGCACGTGGGGCCGCGACACGAACTGCCGGCCCAGTTCCTGGGAAAGATCGACCGACTGGCTCGACCGCGAGATGAGCAGGCCCGTGGCCACCGAGATGAACAGCGACGGCACGGCGCTGGTGAGGCCGTCGCCGATGGTGAGCTGCGAATAGACCTCGATCGCCCGCTGCACGGGCATGCCGTGCTGGATCACGCCGATGGCCAGTCCGCCGACCAGATTCACGATCGTGATGATCACGCTGGCCTTGGCCTCGCCGCTGACGAACCGGCTGGCACCATCCATGCTGGCGAAGAAATCGGCCTGCCGCTGCAGGTCGAGACGCATCTGCCGCGCCTGGTCGCGGGTGATCGTGCCGGCCTGAACCTCCGTGTCGATCGCCATCTGCCGTCCGGGCAGGCCGTCGAGGGCGAATCTCGCGGCCACCTCGCTGGTGCGGGTCGATCCGGCGGTGATGACGACGAACTGGATCACGGCGATGATCGCAAAGATCACGCCCCCCACGACGATGTTGTTGGCCGACACGAATTCGCCGAAGGCCTGCACCACCTGCCCGGCGGCGCCGGCGCCGTCGACGGCTGCGCTCGAAAGAATCAGCCGCGTGGTGGCAATGTTGAGCACCAGCCGCACGAGCGTGGCACCGAGCAGAAAGGTGGGGAAAACGCTCAGCTCCAGCGGCGTGCGGGCGGCGAGGGCCCCCAGCAGCGCGAGCACCGACACGGTGAGATTGGCCGCCAGCAGCAGGTCGACGATCGCGGCCGGCACCGGCGCCAGCACCACCATCACCGACAGCAGAATGACCGCCGGGATCGCGTAGTCGAGCACCTGTGCCGAGGCGGCACGGGGAACTGCGGCGACGGTGCCTGGGGACTGGGCCATGAAAGAAAAACGGCGGGGACAGAATATGGGAGGCGGCTGCGGGCTGCCGAGGACGCTCTACGAGGGGCGGACGATAGCGGTGCTGCGGGGAGGGGTCCAGACCGCTCGGCGACCGCCTACAATGCCCCGCAGACCGAGCCAACCACCCAGAATTTCCTCTTTCCCGTTCTTCAGCAGGATTCGCCGCGACGATGCACTTCAACCGTTTTGGACTGGCCTTCGACTATCCCGAAAACTGGTCGGTCGACACCGACGATTCCCAGGACCGCTATGCCGCTGTGACCGTCTATTCGCCGGAGGGAGGCTTCTGGTCGGTGAGCGGCCACGCGCCCGGTGGGGATCCGGGCGAACTCACCCAGGCGGTGCTTGGGCAGATGCGGCAGGAGTATCAGGATCTCGATAGCGAGCCGGCCGGCGACGAGATCGCGGGCCACGCCCTCGTCGGCCTCGACATCAACTTCTACTGCCTCGACCTCACCAACACCGCGCAGGTGCGGACGCTCGAAACGCCCGACGGCGTCTACCTGCTCATCTGCCAGGCGGAGGATCGGGAATGGGCGAGAATCTCGCCGGTGTTCGCGGCCATGACCGCCAGTTTCGTCGCGGCGCTCCCGGATGACTGACTTCACGAAAACCATCGCATCGTGCGATGTTTTCTTGGCAAACGCAGTTTGCTTGTGCTGCGCATGGCATCCTGCCATGCAAATCTCCGGAATCGCACTCAAGGAGCCGGGGATCGGCGGAAGCTCGAGGAGCATTTGGCGTATCCTCGCCACGCGACGAGCCCATCCGCCGTCGGAGCGGCGGACAAAGCGATTCTGCCGTCCCCGGCGGGGCGATTCAAAGCTCCCTGCCACTTCTTGACGCCTGTCGGCTAAGATTTGTCGCCCGCTTCGACCGCGCCCCCTCAGGAACCAACCACGTTGCACCTGCTTGCTGAACTCGCCGCCGCGACGGCCGCCGCGCCCGAGGCCGCTTCATCGATCCAGATGTGGCACTGGCTGGCGTTCGCCGCCATGGTCACGGTCCTGCTCACGCTCGACCTGACCGTCTTCCACAAGAAGGCACACGAGCCGTCGCTCCGGGAGAGCGCCTTCTGGACGCTGTTCTGGGCAGCCCTGGCACTGGCCTTCAACGCGCTGATCTGGTGGTGGCTCGGCGGCAAGCCCGCGCTCGAATTCCTCACCGGCTATCTCGTCGAGTGGTCGTTGTCGATGGACAACGTCTTCGTGTTCGCCGTGATCTTCGGCTACTTCCGCGTGCCGCTGAAGTACCAATACCGCGTGCTCTTCTGGGGCATCCTGGGGGCCGTGCTGATGCGGCTCTCGTTCGTGCTGGTCGGGGCCGAACTGGTCGAACGCTTCCACTGGGTGATGCCGCTGTTCGGTGCCTTCCTCGTCTACACGGGCATCAAGCTCGCGTTCGGTGAGGAGGAGTCGCATCCCGAGGAGAGCGCCTTGGTCAAGCTCTTCCGGCGGCTCATCCCCGTCACGAACCAGTCGGAGGGCGACAAGTTCTTCGTGCGGGAACAGGGCCGGCTGATGGCCACGCCGCTGTTTCTCGTGCTCCTGATCGTGGAGAGCACCGACGTGCTCTTCGCGGTCGACAGCGTGCCGGCCATCCTCGGCATCGTCACGCCGGGGGCCCACTACATGCGATTCGTGGCGTTCACGTCGAACGTCTTCGCGATCCTCGGCCTCCGCGCGCTCTACTTCCTGTTGGCGGGCGTGATGGACATGTTTCGCTTCCTCAACTACGGCCTCTCCGCGGTGCTCGTGTTCGTGGGCGGCAAGATGATCATCGAGGCTGCCCGGCACAGCGAATCGCTGGCTACGTGGGGCGACTGGGATGCCCACGCCAAGGGGCATCTGGTGCACCCCGCAGTGTCGCTCCTGGTGATCGTCAGCCTGATCGGCGCGAGCGTGGCCGCCTCACTCGCCTTCCCAGAACGGAAAGACGGCGCGGAAGTCGCAGGCGACGACCCGCACAAGCCGCCGCAAGGCTAGCTGGCTTTAGCATCCGTGAGGGGCTGCCCCTCCAGACGCAGCCCGGTCTCCCCGAACACGCTGCACTCGCTCGGCGGCTCCTCGACGACGTCCAAAGGGATGGCAGATCTTCCGCTCGGAGGCGCCTGATGCTCGTTCCGGTGTCCGGGGAGACCTCACCCTTGCCCACGGATGCTGGAATGGCCGACGCCAGCGTGAACGCAGTCCCATCGCTTCCGCTCCGGGCTTGTATGGGACTCCGAATCATCCGTGAGGGGCTGCCCATGTCCCGAGAGCCGGCGTTGCTGACAAGCGCAGGCAGGATGCC
>JBIIGJ010000225.1:0-2932 GCA_044236455.1 Pirellulales bacterium | reverse complement strand
GTGTGGCTGCACGGGGCCGCCGCTGCGAAGAGATAAAACTTGATCTTCGGCTCCGTGCCCGAGGGGCGGGCTGCCACGCAGTTGGCAAGTGCCGGGAAGCGGCCGGCAGCGACGTCTGCCGCGGCCAGGCTGGCCGGCGGCGCGGCAGGGTCAGCCAGATCAAACATCACGAGATCGCCCTTCGCTCCGGCAAAGGGCGCGGCCGCCGCGCCGGGCGTCGAGGTGGAGAGGCTGCCGTAGTCGCGGACCCGGGCCACCGGCAGGCCGCCAAGCGCCGCCGGCGGCTGCGACCGCAGGGTCGCCATGATCTCCCGCATCCGGTCCATGCCGGCCGCGCCGGGCAGCGTGATCGCCACCTGCCGCTCCAGGTGGCAGCCATGCGTGCAGAAGATGGCGTCGAGCTGCTCGTGCAGCGTCTTGCCCTGTGCCTTGAGCGAAGCCGTCAGTTCGGCGAGCAGGAGCGAGGCCACGCTCGCGTCCTTGTCGCGGACATGCGTGCCCGCCAGGTAGCCGTGCGACTCCTCGCACCCGAACACGAAATGCTCAGGGCCGGTCTGGTCGATCGCCTGGCCGATCCACTTGAAGCCCACCTGCAGCGTGTCGATGGTCGTCGCAAGGGAGGCCTCCGCGATCCGGCGCACGAGCCCGGTCGTCACGAGCGTGGTGATTACGTGGTCGGCGCCCGAGAGCGTGCCGAGCCGCTTGCGACTGGAGAGCACCCAGTCGACGAGTAGGGCCGCGATCTGGTTGCCTGTGAACGTCTGCCAGCCACTGCCGGCGGCCGCGGTGAGTGGTGCCGCCGCGCCGAGCCGGTCGCAGTCGGGGTCGCTTGCCATCACGAGGTCGTCGCCGCGGGCCTTCGCCTCGGCGATCGCCCCCTCCAGCACGGCCGGATTCTCGGGGTTGGCCACATGACCGGGCACGTTCGGGAAATCGCCGTCGGGCATTTCCTGTGGGCCGTAGAGCCGCAGCTTCTTGAAGCCGGCACCTTCGAGCACCGGCACGACGGCGCTGGCGCCCACGCCGTGCAGCGGCGTGTAGAGAATGGAGACATCCCGCGGGCCGGCGGTGGACTGCTGGAGCACCGCTGCGACGAAGGCGGGGTCGATCTCCTGCTCCACGAACTGCACGCGGCCGGCCGCGACACCCGCGTCGAAGCTTTCGCGGCGGACGGCGTCGCACCGCATGACGCGGTCGATGATCCCCTTGTCGTGCGGCGGCAACACCTGCACGCCACCGGCCCAGTAGACCTTCACGGCATTGTCGCTGGGCGGATTATGGCTGGCCGTCACCATGATGCCGCAGGTGCTAGCCGTGTGGCGGACCGCATACGAGAGTTCGGGCGTGCTGCGGAAGCCACGCAGGAAAAAAATCCTGAAGCCGGCCGCGAGGAGCACCTCGGCGCAGAGCTTGGCGAAGTGCTCGGAGCGGTGCCGGGTATCGTAGGCGATCGCGCAGGAGGGCTGCTCGCCGGCGGGCACGACGCTCCGCACGTAGTCGGCCAGCCCCTGCGCGCTCTCGCCGATCGTGCGGTCGTTGATGGCGTTGGAGCCGACCGGATACATCTTGCCGCGGCGGCCGCCGGTGCCGAAGGGGATCACCGTCCAGTAGACGTCGTCGAGTTCCTTCCACACGGCCGGCTCGTGCGCGGCCCGGTCGATCCGCGTCGCCAGCTCTCCAGCAAACTCCGCGTAGCGTGGCTGCGTGAGCCAGTCTCGCATCGTCTGGGCGGAGTGTTCGGTGATCGTGCCCGCTGCGCGGGCGGCATCGATGGCGGCGAGCCGGGGTGCGTGGGAGGCGGCTGGGACGGTAGACATTCGGAAAACTCCGGCCTGCGATGGTGGCAGTGCGAGGTGATGGCGTGCGTGCTGAATTCAGTCGGCGGTTTTATACTCCCATCCCCGCGGAGATCACCACCTCGGAATGACCTGCCCCCGTGAACCGGTCCCAGTGCCAGATCAAGAATCTGGGGGCCGCAAACCAAAAGAGAGGCCGACGATGCGACTCGGTTTTATGACCGCGATCCTCCCGGAACTCTCGCTCGACGAGGTGCTCGCCTTCGCCGCCGCGGAGGGGTTTGCCTGCGTCGAGGTGATGTGCTGGCCCGTCGGGACCGCCGAGCGGAAGTACGCCGGCGTCACCCATGTTGACGTCACCGACTTCACGCAGGCCAACGCCGATGCCGTCCTCGTGGCGTGCGACCGGCACGGCGTCGCCCTGAGCGGACTCGGCTATTACCCCAATCCGCTCGATCCAGACCCGGCGGTGGCCGACGCGGCGGTTGCGCATCTTCGGCGGCTGATCGTTGCGGCACCCATGCTGGGGCTGCAGACGGTCAACGGCTTCGTTGGCCGCGACTGGCTGAAAACCGTCGATGACAACTGGCCGCGGTTCCTCGCCACCTGGCGGCCGCTGGTGAAGCTCGCGGAGGATCATGGCGTGCGGATCGGCATCGAGAACTGCCCGATGCTGTTCACCAAGGACGAGTGGCCCGGCGGCAAGAACCTTTTGGCCACGCCGGCGATCTGGCGGCGGGCCTTCGCCGACATCAGCTCGCCAGCCTTCGGCCTCAACTACGATCCGTCTCACCTCGTGCTCCAGGGAATCGATCCGCTGTCGCCGCTGCAGGAGTTTCGGGAAAAGCTTTTTCATGTGCATGCCAAGGACGTCCGGATCGATGCCCGAGCCGTCGCTGACGTGGGGCGTTTCGACTTTCCCAACCGCTGGCACCAGCCCCGGATTCCGGGGTTTGGCGACATCGACTGGGGCCGCTTCGTGGCCGAGTTGATGCGGGTGGGTTATGACGGTGCGGTCTGCATCGAGATCGAGGACGATACGTTCGGAAGGACGCTCGACGGTCGGAAGCGGGCGCTGCGTGCCGCCCGTGATGTGCTTCGGCCGTTCTTTCCCGCGGGCTAGTCCCACAGCGGGA
>JBIIGJ010000087.1:0-14850 GCA_044236455.1 Pirellulales bacterium | reverse complement strand
GACGCCACAGCCCCCCCCTCTGCGTTCCCGCCGTTCGCCGCGATCGCGGCGACCACCGCCCGACGCAGTGTCGGAGACCGCGGCAGGTCGTCGTTCGCTCGACCGGCCCGCAGCGCCGCCGCCACCCGGCCGATCTCGTCGACTGTCCGCCGTTCCTCGTGTCGCCCGGGATCGGCGAGCAGCCGTTCGACGACAGCCTGCTCGTCGCCCTCGAGTTGTCCGAGAGCGTGCGTCGTGAGCAGCGCATCCGCGGCCTCGCGGTCACGAGAATCGGGGAGCTGGCTCTTATTGGACTGGGAACTGGTTAACTGGGACTCGTTGAAGTTGTCGGTGGTCATGGTCTGCCTCGGTGGGTGTGTCAAGAGTTCAATGCGTTCTGCGCGGGCCGATGGCCCTCGGGCACAAGCAGGTCACGCACCAACGGGTGCGCGCGGAGTGCGGTGAGGCCGCGATGGGCCAGCACGCGGATATGCCCCTCCTGCCGGCCGGTGACCTCGGCGATCTGGCGGTAGGTGAGCCCCTCGCACCAGAGGTCGATCGCCTCGCGTTGCGGCGCCGGCAGATCCTCGAGCAGTTCGCGGAGCCGCGCGGCCAGATCGGCCTGTTCGGCCGACACGGCCGGATCGGCCTCACGGCTGCCCGGGTGGCCAACGGCAGACGGCGAGTCGTGAGGTTCATCGAGCAACGAGTGCTCGCGTCCCGAGCGGCGGAGATGATCGATCGCGCGGTTGCGGCAGACGCGAAACAGCCACGGTGCCACCCGCCCATCGAGCCGTTCGCGTGACTCGTCGCAGAGTTTCACGAATGCGTGCTGCACCGCGTCGGCGGCCAGATCGACGTCGCCGAGCAGCCGCCGCGCGTAACGCAGCAGCGGCAGCTCGTAGAGGTCGACGGCCTCCATCACCCAGCCATGGGATTCGCCGCTGGAGGTCATGTTTTTCTTCCCGGAGGTTCTGGCGTCGATCGACCCTACAGCATGACCAGTCGATCCGTCTGGAAGAAACAACGCCGCCGCCCGGAATCCGTTACAGCCCGCCCAAAAAAAGAAAAAACTCGCCCACCACGACTTTTTTCTGGACGGATCCCGGGGGCGTGGCGACAGTTACACGGACTGATCCCCAAACGCCCCCGAGACCTGCCTCATGGCATCCGCTCCCGAAGTGCTTGTTGAATTCGTGAAAGCCTGCCTGGAACGGGGAATGCCCCGTGCTGACATCGGCCGCGGGCTCGAATCCGGCGGGTGGTCGCCGCGCGAAGCGAAGGCCGCGCTCGACGCCTTCGCCGACTCGCATCTGCCGGTGCCCGTGCCCAGGAAACGGGTGTCGAGTTCGCCACGCGACGCCTTTCTCCATCTGCTTGGCATGGCCATGCTCTACACGGCCGCATTCGCCACCGGCACGATCCTGTTCCAATTCGTCGATCGCTGGCTGCCCGCGGCGACGGACGACGCGATCGGCATCTCCAGGAGCTCGCTGCGGGCGGCGGCGGCAGCGCTGCTCGTCTCGCTTCCCATCCTGGGGCTGGCGCAGCGCACGATCGGACGCGATGCGAGCCGCGACCCGGCCCTGAGGCTGACCCCGATCTATCGCACGCTCGCCTACCTCACGCTGCTGATCACATCGCTCGTCATGGCCGGCGACCTGATCGCCGCGATCGTCTGCTTTCTTTCGGGTGACCTCACGGTTCGCTTCATCCTCAAGGCGTTGATCATTCTCCTGCTCTCCGGCGGCATCTATCTCTGGTTTTCCAGCGACGTTGGCCGAGAGGAGAGCATCGCTGCCACGAGCGGAACAGCCACGATCCCGCCCCCACCGCCCTGGCGGGATTGGCTTCACCGGCTCGGCGCGGCCGTGGCTCTCGTCTCGATGCTGGCCGCGCTCTATGCCGCCGGCAGTCCGTTTCGACAGCGGCAGCTCCGGCTCGACGCCCGGCGTGTTGGTGACCTGCGTGCCATCCAGCAGAACGTCGAAACCTACTTCGAGCGCGAGGGCGTCATGCCCATCACGCTCGAGGCGCTCGCGGACAACCCGGCGACATTCCTGCAGAACACGACCGATCCCGCGACGGGACAACCATATCGATACGAGCGGATCGACGCCGACTCCTACACGCTCACCGCGACGTTCGACCTGCCCTCGCCTCCCGAAAAGGAGCAGCCCACATGGAATCGCGATGGGTTTTTCAAGCACGACGCCGGCGAACAGTCGTTCCGGCTCTCGTCGCCAAAGCAGCCCAAGCCCTAGGGAGTGCATGAAACAAAAAAGCCCGGCCGGGAGAAGGCTCCCGGCCGGGTGGTCGATTTTTCGAGAAACAGGGCCGTGAATGGCCCTGCAGTCGCTCTCTTTAGAATCCGGCGTAGGTGACGAGGATGTCGCCGTGCTTCTGGAACCGGATGATCACCGAGCAGCCGCAGGCGTAGTCATACCGCACCTGGCCGCAGCCCAGCAGCGTGCACCGCGAGGTCTCGCAGGGGCAGCCCTGGCAGCAGGCCGGCAGGCACACCGGCACGGCCACCGCCTGGCAGGTCTCCGGGCTCGTCGGATTGAGGACCGTCTCGTAGGTCGGCTCCTCGCAGCAGCCCTTCGCACACTTGTGCTTGTGGGCGTGCTTGTGGCGGTACTTGATGCACGGGTTCGTCGGGCAGCAGGTCTCGGCACCGCATCCGGGCTCGGCGCCGCACGAAGGCTCGAGGGCACAGCCGGGCTCGAACTGGCTACAGCCAACCGCTTCCGGGGCGGCACAGCCGGGATCGGCGTGACGACGATGGTGGCCAAAACCGGCATCAGCCAGCGAGCTGACGGCAAACGACAGGGCAAGGGCGAGACCGCAGACGAAGAGGGAACGACTCATGGGGTGAGCCTCCAAAAAGAAAAGATTGGCAGTGACTGGGGGGACCGCGGAAGAGCGTTCCGCGGGCGAAGCCGGGATGCCGCCCGGAACTTCAACCAACTCTGGCACACGGGGCGAGATTGTCAAAAAACACTGTTTCCCGGCCGAATACCGGGCAATCTGGCCTCTGATTCACGCCATCATCTGGCGGAAGCGGCCGAAGAGGTAGGCGGAATCGTGCGGGCCGGCAGCCGCCTCGGGGTGATACTGCACGCTCGCGGCGTTGGCAGTCGTGTGGCGGACGCCCTCGATCGTGCCGTCGTTCAGGTTGCGGTGCGTCACGATCAGTTCCGGCGGCAGCGTCGCCTCGTCCACGGCGAAGCCATGGTTCTGCGAGGTGATCTCCACCTTACCGGTCTCGAGATCCATCACCGGCTGATTGGCGCCGCGATGGCCGAACTTCAGCTTGAACGTCTTCGCGCCGCAGGCCAGCGACAACAGCTGGTGGCCGAGGCAGATCCCGAACATCGGCACCTTGCCGACCAGATCGCGGACGGTGTCGACGCAGTAGCCGAGCACCTCCGGATCGCCGGGGCCGTTGGAAAGAAACACGCCGTCAGGCTTGTGGGCAAGCACCTCGGCTGCCGTGGCCTTGCCGGGCAGCACGGTCACGCGGCAGCCGGCGCTGGCCAAATGCCTCGCGATGTTCCACTTCATGCCATAGTCGAGCGCGACGACATGCTTCACGCCGCTCGCGGCGGCCGGCGGCGGCGGAAACACGCCCCCTTCCAGCGGCTGCGGCAGCGGCTTCGCCCAGGCATCGAGCGGTTCGGTCCATTCACGATCCGCCTGCGGCATCACTTCGCGGACGAGATCCCGGCCCACGAGCGTCGGCGCGGTCTTGGCCATCTCGACGAGCTTCGCCGGATCGAGCACCTCGCTCGACAGCACGCCCGTCATCGCCCCGCGAATCCGCAGCCGGCGGACGAGCGCCCGCGTGTCGATGCCCGCGAGCCCCACGACGCCCGCCCTCGCGAGATACGCGCCGAGTGTGCCCGTGGCGGTGAAATTGCTGGCGATGCGGCTGGCCTCGCGAACGATGAAGCCCGCCATCTGCAGCTTGCCGCTCTCGATGTCGGCCTCGTTCACGCCGTAGTTGCCGATCTGCGGCGTGGTCATCGTGAGGATCTGACCGCGGTAGCTGGGGTCGGTGAGGATCTCCTGATACCCGGTCATCGAGGTGTTGAAACAGACCTCGCCAGAGACGGTGCCAGTGGCCCCAAACGACTCACCGAAATAGACCGTGCCGTCTTCGAGTGCCAGTGCCGCGCGTGCCACGCCAAAACTCCCTCGCCAGAGTGGTTTCCTATCGTCGCCGGCCGCATCATAGCAGATGCGCGGCTGGGTTCAGCCGGCCTCCGCCATCACGGCGTCGGGGTGGCGGTCACCAGCACGTCCTGCGGATCCTCGACGAGCACCAGCCCTCGAAACCGCACCTCCTGCGGCTCCTTGTTGGAGTGCAGCTGCAGGCCGATCGGCCCGGCCTCGCAGAGCTCCGGCTTGGGGTCGGTCCAGTCGAGCACTTCTTTGCCATTCACGGCGAACCGGATCCGGCTGCCGATGGCGAGGATCTCCAGTTGGTTCCAGTCGTGCTGCTTTCCCGCGGCCTTCGCCCGGCCGTCCTGATCAGGGCTGATGCCGTTGCGGCGGTAGAGGTCGTAGAGCCCATAGCCCGATGGAAACATGACGAGATGTCCCTGGTAGCTCGAAGCCTCGCCGTCCTTGTCGAACTTCTTGCCCCAGATCGCCACGCCTGAGTGCATCTCACTCGTCACGAGCTTGCTTTCGAGGAGCAACCGAAAATTGCGATAGGGCTTCTTCGTGAGCAGGTAGGTGCTCACCTGCGGGGCATTGGCCTCGGTGTTGCGTCCGACGATCTCGCCGTTCTCGACCGACCAGTAGGGATCGACGTGCCCCTCCCAGCCCTCGGTGTCGCGGCCATTGAACAGTTTTATCGCTTTGGACTGCTCTGCTTCCGGAAGCTTCACGGTCGCGGCCCAGCCCGAAGCCGCAGCGGCCTCGCCCGGCGCTACGGCCAGTTCGGCGACGGGCTTGCCGTCGTCCTGGAGCTTGCCAGCGGCCCAGAGCGTGCCGCGGGTCACGAGATCGAGAAACTGCGGTGTCTCGACAGTGTGGGTGTAGTGGCCGATCGTGGTGCCGAAGACACGGGCCTTGCCGTATTGGTTGGTCCAGATGACCGTCTGGTTGGTCTTCCGCTCCCGGCTCATCGCCTCGGCCAGCGGCTTGGCGGTGTCCCAAACCTTGTCGCAGTAATACAGCTCCTCCTTTGGAACATCCCATGCCTTGGGGAGCCCGGTGAGGATCGGATGCTCGGCGATGAGATTGGCCGTGTATTCATAGTGCGCGCCGTGGCCGGGCGACGTGATGCCGACGAACTTGAACCAGTCGTCGGTGCCCACGCGATAGCAGTGCATGGCGCAGTGCATGAGCACGGCGGGCGTGCCCTTTTCGTGCTCGGCGACGATCAGCTTGAGAAACTCTGGGTCCTTGACGTCGCCGAAGCACTCGTTGTGGAAGACCACGTCGTAGCCCTTCGACCAGTCGGGCTTTGAATAAATGGAAACCCTGTGATCCTTGCGATCGCCACCCTCGTGCACGACGGTGCAGTTGATCCGCGCCCGCGAGGCCAGCCCCTGGGAGATCACCTTCTTCTGGCCGTCATAGTCGTGGCAGCAGCCACCGGTGATGTAGAGCACCTCGAGCGGCTTTGCCTGTTCAGCGGCCCGGGCGATGGCGACGAAGCAGACGACAAGGCACAGGGCACCAACGAACCGACAACGCATGAGCGGGGAGCGGATCACGATGGGAGTTCCTTTGCGACGAGGAGACGGGCGTCATCAACCGGGAAAAGTCGACTCATGCTCGACCGGCGCGAGGACGGTGTCAAGCGGCGAGACGCCCCTGCCCTGCCTACTTCACGTCCAGTTGGAGCAGAAACTCGTCGAGCCCCTTGCGTGCCTGCTGTTCCTGCGACTGCCGCTGGGCAATTTCTTCCCGCAAGGTTTCGATCCGGCTCTCCTGCTGCGAAAACTTCTGCACGTATCGCGTGTAGAGGTCGCTGGTCCGCTCCAGTCGGCCCATGTTCTCGCGAATCCGGGCCTGCTCCTGGCCGATGGCGTTGATCTCTTGCTCGCGTTCCGCCTTCTCCCGCACGATCCGCTCGATCTCCTGTTTGCGGCGGATCACTTCCGCGAGCGATTCCTTCACGGCGGGGCTCGTCACCCGGGCCCGGGAATAGAGCAGGATCGCGTTGTCATCGAGATTGGTGATCGCCAGCGACTGGTCGACCTGCATCTCCTCACCGATCTCGAGCACCGCAGGCTTGCCGGGCTCCGCCATGACGGCGAAGCGATACCGGTCGCGTGTGGTCTCGTCGGCCTTCTCCGGCTTCACGAGCTTCCAGCCCGCATCGAGCGGGTGCTCGACCAGCAGCTTCACCGGCTTGTCGCCGGAGTTCTTCACCTCGAACTTCCGTGCCCGGGCCAGCCGGCGTGAGGCGACGAGCGTACCCTTCGCGAGCCGCACGCTCACGATCTCCTCCGGTCTGGGCTCGGCCCGCGGCACCACCTCCACGTCGAGATCCACCGCATAACTCAGCAGCCGTTCGCTGCCGGGGGCCATGTCTTCGATCCGCGCATCGCCGCAGTAGCCGCCCGCGTCGTAGACGGTGATCGGGCCCTGCATCAGGTTGAGCGCGGTGGAATTCTTCAATCGCAGGCCCGAGAGCGGGTGCTTCGCCAGCACGCGTTCGTCGTAGATCGCCACCCGTTCGACCGCGACCGGCTCCGCCACGATCGGCAGCATCGCCGACCGCTGCCGGGCGAGCGTCACGGGCTTGGCGATCTCGTAGCGGAAGAGTTCGCCAAGCGCGGCCGCCTGGGCCAGGCTCTGCATGCTCACGCCGGCACCAAACACCTGCTGGTCCCGGGACCGCTTCAGGGCATCTGCCTCCTGCGCGTCCTTCAGCTGGCCCTGCGCCCCGGGCGCCGCCGGCTTGCGATCCGCGGCCATTTCGCTCTTGGCAAGCTCGCGGCGATTTGCCCCTACGCCGTTGGCGGCACCGGCAAACTGCAGCTGCTCGTCCGCCATGTTCTGGCGGTAGACCTGGGGCGACAGCGAGGCATAGAGATCGGGCCGCACCTCTGGCCGCGGCACATAGAGTGGCTGATAGAGATCCATCACGAACGAGATCGGCCTGCCGCTCACCAGCGACATCCGCACGTCTTTCCAGTCGTGGTCGGTCGTGTTCTCGACGATCGCCCAGCCCTGCAAGGCTGCCTTCGCATCCTCTCCGGCGGCCCCGTCGGCGAGCACGAGCCGGTAGCTCGTCTTCCAGAGCGGCGACGCCTGCACGTAGCCCACGCGGACTTGCCGGCCCCCCTTGCCCGTGAAGTCGAGCGTCACCGACTTCTTCTCGTTGTCGTGCCCGAGGGCCAGCACCGCGAGGGCCTTTTCCAATTCACCCTGCAGGCGGGGATCCAGCAGCTTGATCCGGGTGATCGTGTCGAGCGGCAGCGTCCGCAGGCCGTCCTTGGTCAGGATCGTGACGAACTGACGCATGACCGTCTTGTCGTCGCCGGCCGGCACGACCCGCGATTCCACGCCCACGATCGTGCCCGTGGCCGGCGCCGCCGCATCCACCTCGATCTTCTCGCCCCGCAGCCGGCCGAGCAGATCGCCGATCGAGGGATTGTCGGTGAGGTTCACGGCGAAGGTCTCGAGCGTCTTCGTGACCGGGTCGCGCGACGCATAGCTCACTGTCGATGCAGCGCCGCCGAAATCCTCGACCACCATGCTCTTGAGCAGGTCGTTGATCTGTTCCGCCTTGAACGTCATCTCCACCCTGGCGTCGTCGGTCACCTCGCCAGTGTGCTGGAAGTAGCCAACACCTGATGTGAACAACACGACCTTCTCGAGTGGCAGCGTCGGCTCGGCGGCACGGCCGACGGCAAAGCCCCCGACGACCAACGACGCAGCCACGACAACATGGATGATGCGATGCATGGAAATGTCTCCCGGGAAGGAGGAATGCGGACTGCGGGCGGCGGACGGGCACAAGGACAACGTTCCCCGACCACATCTGTTACAGACAGGGTGGCATCGCTGGGGGCCAAACGCAAACCGCCCCACGGAGCGGGGCATTGTCCGCTGCCGCACCCCGTCGCCGCCTCACCCGATCAGTGTTGCGATCCGCCGGCCCGGGGCTGTCATCGCCAGTGACTCAAGCCCTCTGGCCGTCACCCACCGGCGGCCCCCTGCCGCCCGGCCAGTACGGCCCGCCTCGCAGGCCACCACGTCGAGCGTGATGCGGTGGTGCGTAACGGTGTGCGTGATCGTGCCGAGCCGGCTGGTCGCGCCGCATGCGAAGCCGCTCAACACTTCTGACCGATCGATGCCGCGCCGCACGGCCCGGGCAGCGCAAGGCACCCGCGGAAAATCCCAGAGCCCCTCCCACCATTCTCCCGGCCCGCATTGCACGACCAGCACGCGGCCAGCCCGCCACACCACGACCGCCGTCTCGTGAATCTCTTCGACCGCCCGGCGTGCGGCCTTCATGGGGATCCCGGCCACGCGGTTGGTCCGTCTGGCCTCGCACTGATCCGCCAACGGGCAGGTCTGGCAGAGGGGCCGCTCAGGCAGGCAGACCAGCGAGCCCAGATCCATCAACGCCTGATTGAAACGCCCCGGATGCTTTTTCGGCACGAGCGTGGTGGCGATCTCCCAGATCGGCTCGTCGCCGCGCGGGCCGTCGAGCCGCTTGCCATAGGCCGCGAGTCGGGCGATGACCCGCCGCGAGTTGGCCTCCACGATCGGCTCGGGAAGATCGAACGCGATCGAAGCGATGGCCCCCGCGGTGTAGCGGCCGATGCCGGGCAGCGAGCGGAGCCCTGCGATGTCCCGAGGAAATTCGCCGCCATGCTCCGCGACGATTTTTTTCGCCGCCGCGTGCAGCTGCCGCGCGCGGCGGTAATACCCAAGCCCTTCCCAGAGCCGCAGCACGTCGTGCTCGGCCGCTGCGGCCAATACCGCGACCGTGGGAAACCGGTCTAAAAAGCGGACATAAAAATCCTTGACCCGCTCCACCTGCGTCTGCTGGAGCATGATCTCGCTGACCCACACCCGGTACGGATCGCGCGATCGTCGCCACGGCAGATCCCGCTTGGCACGGGCATACCAGTCAAGGAGGGCCCGCGCGACCTCGCCCGGATTGGCCACCCCGGCCAACGTGGTCGCATGCTTCCCGCGGCGGCTGCCCGCGCCCTTCCCTGCCTTCTTCACACGAGCCCCTTGCAAACGGGTGTTTCTTGAGTTCCAAACACCATAGCCTAGCCAGAGGATTCCCCGGCATCGTCAGCATCCATGGCCGAAAAGCTCACCCTGAAACGTCATGAATCCCCGGCCGATCCGGCCTGGGAATTCGTCCATCCGCGGTGCGCCCGTCGGCGCCGCACCGACATGGAGGAGGTGGAGGCGATGGTGGAGGCGGGCGAGACGGAGATCGCACGGGACGAACTCGTCTGGCTGCTCTCGGAGTGTCCCGACTTCCTCGATGCCCACGTGCACCTGGGGCTGATCGCGCTGGAGGAAGAGGATCCGAAGCTGGCGCGGGGCCACTTCGGCCGGGCCTACGAACTCTGCCTCCGCGCGTTGGAAGCCGCCGGGAATCCCCAGCCGCTTCCCTACTCGCTTGACGGCAACAGGCCCTTTTACGAGGCGGCGAAGGGGCTCGTCCATTGCCTGCTCGATATGGGCCGTGAGAAGGTGGCGCGGGATGTCTGTCGGAGGATCGCCCCGCTCGATCCTGCCGACCCACTGGCGATCCAACGCCTCGCGGAGCATCGCGCATGACGAAGGCCACCGGTTCTTCCCAGCCCCGCTTCATCGCGCTCGAAGGCATCGACGGCGCGGGGAAATCGTCGCAGGTCGAACCGCTCGTGGCGTGGCTCCGCGACCGCGGCTGCACCGTAACCACCTGCCGCGATCCCGGCGCGACGCCGACGGGCGATGCGATCCGCGCGATCCTCCTCGACCGTCACGACCTGCAACTGGCGCCGACCAGCGAGATGCTGCTCTACATGGCCGCCCGGGCGCAACTGGTCGCGGAAGTCATCGGGCCGAGCCTGGCCCGCGGCGAGTGGGTCGTGTCCGACCGCTATCTGCTGGCCAACATCGTCTACCAAGGCCACGCCGGCGGCCTCGATCCCGATACGATCCGCAGGGTGGGCAGCGTTGCGACTGGTGGCCTCGAGCCGGATCTCGTCCTGCTCCTCGACATCGATCTGGAAACAGCTGCACGCCGTCTGTCCCGCCCGCTCGACAAACTGGAAAACCGTGGCGACGCATTCCGCGGACGGCTGCGGGCGGGGTATCTTGCCGAGGCAGCCCGGCATCCCGATCACATTGTCGTCGTCGATGCGTCCGGCAATCCCACCGAGGTGCAGGCGAACCTGCAGGCGGCGCTCGAGGGCCGCTTTCCGGAACTCAAGTCCGCTCGCTTGGCGTGAAAGGCGGCAGCATGGGCTGGCAGGCAACGATCGGCCGCGGCGAGATCGCCGGACAGGATGCGGTTGTCGCGCATTTCGTGCGAGCCGCCTCACAGGGACGGATCGCTGGTTCGTATCTCTTCATCGGGCCTGCCGGTGTGGGCAAGGGTACGGTGGCTCTCGCGTTGGCGAAATCACTGCTCTGCGAGCGGCCCCTGCCCGGTCTGGTGGCCTGCGGTGCGTGCGCGTCGTGCGTGCAGGCGGACGGGGGCAGCCATCCCGACATCGACGTGGTGGCAAAGCCGGCCGACCGCGCGACGATCCCGCTGGAAACCTTCATCGGCGATCCCGAGCACCGGATGCGCGAAGGGCTCTGCTGGCGGCTGCTCCTGCGGCCGGCACTGGGCGGCCGCAAGGTGGCGATCATCCTCGATGCCGACCACCTCGCCGACGAGGCGGCCAACTGCCTGCTCAAGACACTGGAGGAGCCGCCCGACCGCGCCGTCATCATCCTCGTGGGCACCTCACTTGAACGGCAACTGCCGACGATCCGATCGCGATGCCAGATCGTGCGATTTCAGCCGCTGGACGAGGAGACGGTGTTCCGCGTCATCTCCGCAGAGGCCGCGGCCTCGGGGGAACCGGCCGATCCAGGTCTGCTCCGCAGGTGTGCCGTTGCCGCCGGCGGCAGCCTGGCCCGCGCGAGGCTTCTGCTTGATCCAGAACTGACGGCGTTCCGCAGCCGGCTGGTGTCGCTGTTATCGACGCGACCGCTGCGCGGCGTGGAACTCTCGCGGGAAACGGTCGCGCTGGTGGAAGCCGCCGGCAAGGAAGCGCCGCCCCGCCGAGCCCGGCTGCGGGTCGTGCTCGAAGCCGCAGTCGACTTTTTCCGGGCGGCCCTGCGGCAGGCGGCGACGGGTGAACGGCCCACCGATCCGGGGGTCGCCCGGCATGTGGACGCCTGGGGAGCCGATGCTGAAGAGGCTGCGCAGGCGATCCACAGCACGCTCGACGCGTTGGCCTCGATCGACCGCAACGCCAACCTGACGATCCTCGTCGACGCCTGGACCGCCGTGCTGGAACAGCCGTCGCTTTCCCAGACCTCCTGAACTGGCCAACCCCGCCAGTGAACGCGGCGTTGCAACGAGTCTGCGGCCGTCATTTCGGAAACTTTTCCGATCTGATCCTTCTGAATCGATTTTTCGGGTCGTACCTGTCGATCCTCTTGGAAGGCCAGCAGCACTGTCTGCGGTGAATCACCGCGCGAGCAGTGAACCGTAAGCCTGCTGGAAGTTGTCGAAGGCTAGGGGGGCGATTGGGCATGTCCCAAAAAAGGGCGGGCGGAATCTTCGCATCGTCGTTCGTGGCTGGCGTCCTGCTGGCAGCAGCGATCTTTTCGCCACGGGCTTGGGAGCCCGTGCCCGGGCCCTATTTCGGCCTCGATGAACACGCCACGACCACAGCCACCACCGCCGCTGGCATGGAGGCGGCACATGCTGAGTTGTCCGCCCGCGCCCAGGCGCACACGGCGGCTGCCATGCAGGCTCAGCGGGTTCCCGCCCCCGTGACATCGCCGACCGATCGGCCCGCTGTCGCCACCGTGCCCTCACCCGCCATCGTGCCCCCCGCCGACGCAGTCGCCTCGCACGCGTTGCCACCGCTGGCCGCCGGAGCATTCGCCCCTGTCGCCGTGCCTGTCGCCGTGCCTGTCGCCGCCCCTGTCGCCGTGCCTGTCGCCGTGCCTCAACAGGCCGAGCAGCAGGCTCCGGCCGTTCCGACTCCCGGGCCGGTGGCAACGCCGCCCGAACGTGTTGCGATCGCCGGCACTCAGACCGCGGCGGCAGCGGCCGCACTCGCCAGCACACTGCCGCCGCAAACACCACCGGCGCCGCCCGCCCCACCGACACCGCCGCTCGCGGCCAGCCAGCAACCGAAACCGACGGTTGCTCCGGCCACCGATGCGCCGGAGCCCCCGGAGTCGCTCAAGGGGCTGATGAATCGCATGCAGGCAGCTCAGCCGCCGGCCCCACAGCAATCCTGGTCGCAGGCGCTGGCGCAAGCGCCCGCCGTGGGCCCCGTGGAGCCGCAGCCTTTGGCGGCTGATCACTCTCATCCACCACACAACCAGCCTCGATCCATTCCCGTGCCCACGGCGGCAGGTTCGTTGGGAGCGGCACCGCTTCCGGGTGACCCCTGGACCGACCCCGATGGGGTGAACTGGTCGGATGTCATCGCATCTCCACCCGTGGTCGACGCAGGCCGCCGCAACTGGCTGGGCGACTGGCGGAATGAGCCCCGCGGCACGCCACCACGCGCCGCCGAGCCACGGAGTGCGGCAAACTCCACGGGCGGCCGTCTGTTCGACCGATTGCGAGGAGGCGATCGCCGGGTCGCTCAGGTGCCCGGCCCGGCTCCGGCCGCCGCCACCCCGGCTGACGTGCTTCCGCCCGACATCAGCCAGTGGCCACGGCCCGTCAAGCTCGAACAACAACTTGACCATTTGGCGACGCTCTCGACCGACGTCGGCGATGTCGGCGAGCCGGTCGTCTTCTGGACCAGCCAGACACGGTCCGCACTTCAGGGCGTTCGAGATACGAGGGGGCCTCGCGACGCCGCCGCCGACTCCAGCCTGATCATTCTGGGAGAGACGGTGATTGCCGGGATGTCGCTGGCCGACACGATCACCGACGTCGGTCTGGCAACGCACACCCGCCGCACCGCCCTCGCCGTGGCTCGACGTGTCGCCGTGTGGCGGTCGGCCGCAGCGCTGTTCGCCGCAATCAACCGCGATCCCACGGAACTGGGCACCAACGATGCGGCAGCCGCGATGACCCGGCAGGCCGCCGGCCGAACCGTGGTGGAGATCGCCCGACTGCTCGACGCCATCGAACGCTTCGAGGGAGCCACGACCGCGACCGACGCTCTGGCCGTGAAGACCTCACTCGCCTCGATCTGCGGGTTCTACCCCACGGCCGCGCGGGCGGTGACGCGGGCGGTGGAGGACCACTACCTCGCACCCAACGTGCGGATCGCCGTGCACCAGCGGTTTCTGGAAACGCTCCTGCCGGGGGCTACCGTCGACACCTCGCCCTTCCACGATACCGTGATGGGCCGCGAGGTGCGCGGCACCCGCACCGTGGAACGCACGACCATGCTCAGGCTCGTTCCCGACGAGGACGAGATCTGCTTCAACCTCGAAGTGCACGGCGATATCGCGTCGCGAGCAGTCACCGATGCGGGGCCCGTTTCCGTGACGGCCCGCAGTGCCTCCGCGTTCACCGTCCGCAAGCCGATCACGATCTCGTCGCAGGGCCTGCTGTTCGGCAATGCCGCCGGCGCCGCCTCCAACCGCTCGCACGTCGACAACATCCAGACGAGCTTCGACGCCGTGCCCGTGATGGGCTCGCTGGTTCGCAACATGGCGCGGAACCAGCAGGCAGAGGCGATGCCGGAAGCCAACCGCGAGGTGATCGACAAGATCATCTCTCGCGCCTGCCGCGAGGTCGATTCACAGGCGGAACCGCAGTTCGCCCAGATGGCGGACCGCATGCGCTACCAGTTCTGGATGCCACTGGTGAGGCTCGGACTCGAACCGACGGCGGTGGCGATGCAGACGACTTCGTCGGTCGCGACGATGCGGCTCCGTCTGGCGGGCGACACGCAATTGGCCGCCCACACGCCCCGTCCCCGCGCCCCCGCCGACGCAATGTTGAGCCTGCAGGTGCACGAATCGTCGGTCAACAACGCGGTCGATCGGCTCGGCATCGCGGGCCGACGGCTCACGCTCGAGGAACTGATCCAACTCGTCTGCTCGCAGATCGGCGTGGATGCGCAGATTCCCGACGAGTTGCCGGAGGGCGTCTCGGTGACCTTCGCGAAGACACAACCGATCCGCGTGGAATGCCGCGACGGCCTCGTGCACGTGCATGTCGCGCTCGACGCGATCGAGAGCGGCCGCCGCGATTGGTACGACCTGGTCGTGCACGTCGCCTACCGGCCGGTCTGCGCGGGGCAGCAGGTGTTCCTGGATCGTGAGGGACCAGTCCAGTTGAGCGGCCCCGGGCACGAAGGACGGATGGAACTCGCGCTGCGAACCATCTTTGGCAAAATCTTCCCGAAGGAGCGGCGGATCGCGGTGTTGCCCGACCAGATCGCCAAGAATGAGAAACTCACCGACGTCGAGGCGGTGCAGGCGGTGAGCAGTGACGGCTGGCTCGCTCTCACGCTCGAGCAACGCAAGGGCCCGCCCCCCGCGATCGCGGCCCCGCCGCGGCCAAAGGAAACCCGCCCCGCGGAAGCCCGCCGGAAGACCGTCTGGCGGTAAGACGCCGACGGTTCGGGACTGGCCACGCCCCGTCGCCGGACGTTCGCTTCGTCGACCAATCCGCCGCAGGCGGATCGGTGCCCGCTGCCCTTCGCTCACTCGATGCTGACTGCGCATGGCATCCTGCCATGC
>JBIIGJ010000188.1:0-4915 GCA_044236455.1 Pirellulales bacterium | reverse complement strand
CGCATGGCATCCTGCCATGCCGATCAACGAGGGCGGGCTCCCCGAACACCGAAGCGAGCATCAGGCGCCTCGGCGCACTGAGCCCACCATCATCCCCGACGCAACCGCCGAGCCGCCGAGCGAGCGAAGCGTGTTCGGGGAGCCCGCCCGGCGCGTCATCCGCGAGCGAAGCGTGTTCGGGGAGACCGCCCGGCTGAGTTCTCGCACCGATCTCGCCCCATTGAAATCCTGCGTGCCTGCCCGGACAATCCGGGCTTTCCCGCGACCAGTCATCCGCCCCCTCCACACTACAGGCCGTCATGCACGCTGATCCGCAGTCGTTCCGCATCGAATCCGACAGCATGGGCGAGGTGAAAGTCCCCGCCGACCGCTACTGGGGCGCCCAGACCGAGCGGTCCCGCGACAACTTCAAAATCGGTACCGAACGCTTCCAGTGGGGCCGGGCGGTCAAGAAGTCGCTCGGCACTCTCAAGAAGTGCGCGGCGCTGGCCAACGGCGAACTCGGCCAGCTGCCAGATGCCACCGTCAAGCTGATCGTGCAGGCGGCCGACGAGGTGATCGCCGGGAAGCTCGACGACCACTTTCCACTTGTGGTGTTTCAGACCGGCAGCGGCACGCAGTCGAACATGAACGCCAACGAGGTGATCTCCAACCGCGCGATCGAGATCGCCGGCGGCGTGATGGGCTCGAAGAAGCCGGTGCATCCCAACGACGACGTCAACCGCGGCCAGTCGTCCAACGACACCTTCCCCACCGCCATGCACATCGCCGCGGTGCTGGTGATCCACGACCGGCTCCTGCCGGCCGTGCGGCAGCTCCGCGACGTGTTCCTGTCGCTCGAGAAGAAGCATGCCGATCTCGTGAAGATCGGTCGCACGCATCTTCAGGACGCCACGCCGATCACGCTCGGTCAGGAGATCTCCAGCTGGCGGTCGCAGCTCGACGACCGGATCAAGGGAATCGAGCGGGCGCTGCCGGGTCTCTATGAACTCGCGATCGGCGGCACGGCCGTCGGCACGGGCTTGAACGCCCACGCCCGGTTCGGCGACGTGGCCGCGAAGCACATCGCGAAGGAGACCGGTCATCCGTTCGTGTCGGCCCCCAACAAGTTCGCCGCCCTCGCGGCCCACGACGCCATGGTCGAGGTGAGCGCGGCGGAACGGGGCTTGGCGATCGCGCTGTTCAAGATCGCCAACGATATCCGTCTGCTGGCCTCGGGGCCGCGGTGCGGGATCGGCGAGATCTCGATCCCGGAGAACGAGCCGGGCAGCTCGATCATGCCGGGGAAGGTGAATCCCACGCAATGCGAGGCGATGACGATGGTCTGCGCCCAGGTGTTCGGCAACGACGCCGCGGTGGCCTTCGCCGGCTCGCAGGGCCACTTCCAGCTCAACGTCTTCAAGCCGGTGATGGTCCACAACGTGCTCGAATCGGCCGACCTGATCGCCGATGCCTGCGACTCGATGCGGGTGCACTGCGCCACCGGGATCGAGCCGAACCTGGCGCGGATCAAGCAGCATCTCGACGAATCGCTCATGCTGGTGACGGCGCTGAACACACACATCGGCTATGAAAAAGCTGCGAAGATCGCCAAGAAGGCCCACGTCGAGGGGACGAGCCTGAAGGAGGCCGCAGCATCTCTGGGCTACGTGACGCCAGAGCAGTATGACCAGTGGGTCGTGCCGGTGGAGATGACCCGACCGCTTTCTTCATGATACCTAAGGAGTCTGTCATGTCCCGTGACCCCATCCCTGCCCGCGTCTCCCGTCGCGCCTTCGCTGGCATGACGGCCCTCGCCGCGGCGGCAGCAGCGACGCCGGTCCTGGCGAAGGTTCGCCGCGTCGGTGGCGAGACGATCATCGGCGAAGGAACGCACCGCTTCCGCGTCCGCCACAACTTCGCGCAGCTTCCCGACCGATTCACCTGGCAGACCACCCACAATGTCGCCGTCGACGCCGCGGGAAATCTCTACGTGATCCACGAGGGAAAGAAGGAGCAGAAGGATCACCCGGCGATCTTCGTCTTCGATCCGGAGGGAAAATTCATCCGGGCGTTCGGTAGCGAATTCCAGGGGGGCGGCCACGGTATCGAGGTCCGCAAGGAGGGGAACGAGGAGTTTCTCTACGTCTGCGGCTACCAACAGGTGAAGTCGTTCGCGAAGATGACGCCCACCGGGGAGATCGTCTGGTATCGCAAGGCGCCGATGGATTCGGGGGCCTACGCAGCCGGTGAAGACACATCCACCGCGCCCAGTTGGAACCGGCAGGGCTTCCTGCCGACGAACTTCGCGTTTCTCGACGACGGCGGCTTCCTGCTCGCCGACGGCTATGGATCGTTCCGCATCCACCGGTTCGACAAGGATGCCAAATGGATGAGTTCCTTCGGCGGCGCCGGCGACGGCAAGGGGACGTTCAACACGCCCCACGGCATCTGGATCGACCGCCGTCCAGCCGCCGATGGCACGGCACGCGAGCCATCGATCGTTGTCTGCGACAGGGCCCACGACACGCTGCAGATCCTCGGCATGGACGGCACCTACAAGGAAACGATCACGGGCTTCGGCCTGCCGGCCAACATCGACACGTGGAAGAACCTGATGGTGGTGCCCGAACTCAAGTCGTGCGTGACGCTGCTCGACGAGAAGAACGCCGTGGTGGCACGGCTGGGCCGGGCGGTGGAGCGGCTCGACCAGATCAAGAACCTCCGCAGCCAGCCCGACCAGTGGCGGGACGGCGAGTTCGTGCATCCTCACGATGCCTGCTTCACGCCGGCGGGCGACATCTTCGTGGCCGAATGGGTCGCGACGGGCCGGGTCACGAAGCTCGAGCGTGTCGGTTGACGGACTGCTCCCTTCCGTTCGCAATCCTCCCCCCAGGACTGGCTCCACCATGCGTGCATTCCACTGCCTGCGGAACCTGGCAGAAGCCGCTGTGATGGCGGCTTCGATGACTCTTTCGTTGATGCCGTTGGCAACCGACGTCCATGCCGCCGAACCCAACTACGACGAGGCCGCCGTTCGCGAGTACACCCTGCCCGATGTGCTTGCAGGACCGGATGGAGCGCCGGTTTCCTCGGCCGAGTCCTGGAAGAAGACCGCGCGGCCGCACCAGCTCGAACTCCTGGAAAAGTTCGTCTTCGGACGGCGGCTGCCGGCGGCACCGGTGAAAGTGGTGGGCGACGTGGAACGGGCTGACGTCACGCTCGCCGGCGACATCGCGGCCGTGCGACTGCAGGCCACGCTCAAGCTGGGCGAGGCCGCCGACGCACCGACCACCGAGGTCCTGCTGTATCTCCCCAAGAGCAAGGACCGCGTGCCGGTCTTTCTCAACCTCAACTTCCGTGGCAATCACGCCGAGCATGCCGATCCTGACATCCGGCTCTCCACCGCCTGGATCGCCGACGACAAGGCTGCGGCCATCGTCGACCATCGCGCCACCGAGGCTTCCCGCGGCACGAGTGGCCAACGATGGCCCGTCGAGGCGATGCTGGTTAGAGGTTTTGGCATGGCCACCGCCTACTACGGCGACGTCTTTCCCGACCGGCCCGACGGCCGGCCATCGAGCGCACTGAAGTCGCTCGGCCGCCCCGTCGAGGGCACTCTGTGGCCGGATGAGCCCGGTGCGATCGCCACGTGGGCCTGGCAGATGTCCCGCATCCTCGACTGGCTCGTGACGCTGCCGGAGGTCGATCCCAGCCAGGTGATCGTCGTCGGCCACTCGCGGCTCGGCAAGACGGCACTCTGGGCAGGCGCCTGCGACGAACGCTTCGCCATGGTCGTCTCGAATGAATCGGGCTGCGGCGGCGCGGCGATCTCGCGGCGAAACTTCGGCGAGACGCTGGACGTGATCACGTCGCGGTTTCCGCACTGGTTCTGCCCGGCGTTCGCGACCTATGCCAATCGGGAAACGGATCTACCCTGCGACCAGCACACGCTGCTGGCGATGACGGCGCCGCGGCCGCTCTATGTGGCCAGCGCCGTGGAGGATCGCTGGGCCGACCCGCGTGGAGAGTTTCTTTCGGGCGTCGCTGCCGAGCCGGCCTGGAAGCTCTTCGGCCTCACCGGCCTGGGTACGACGGAATACCCCAAGGCCGACACGCCCATCGGCCAGACCATTGGCTATCACGTCCGCACGGGCCGGCACGACCTCGTCAGCTACGACTGGCACCGGTTCGCTGATTTCGCCGACCGCACCCTTCGCAAACAGCAGCAGCCGCCTGCCGACGGCTATCCCGCGTTTCACCCGATCCAGTCACCCCTGCCAGTGAAGCCTCCGGCTGGGGCGGTCGTGCTCCTGCCGGAGCGGGTGGACGCAGCGACCGATCTGAAGACGTTTGTCAGCATGGCGGGCGGGCCGATCGACTGGAAGGTCGATGACGGCACACTCAAAGTGCATACGACCGACGTGCGTGCCAACCACATCGTCTCGACCACGCTCTTCCGAGACGCCGACATCCATGCCGAGTTCATGACGTCGCCCGAGGCCAAGGGCAACAGCGGCCTCTACCTGCACGGGCAGTACGAGATGCAAATCTACGACTCGTTCGGCGTGCAGCCGCCGACGGACCAGGACGAGGGCAGCCTCTACCGCTTCGGCAGGCCGATCGTGAACGCCAGCCTGCCCACCGGCCAGTGGCAGGCCTACGACATCCGTTTCATCGCCCCGCGGCGCGATGCGGCGGGAGCGATCGTGAAACCGGGCAGTGTGACGGCCTGGCTCAACGGGAGGATGGTGCAGAACGAACTGCAGTTCACCGAACCACGGTCACCTTACACGCCCTACAAGCATGGCGTGACCGACTATCTCAAGGGCGTCGAAAAACGACTGCTGGCCACCGGCGAGGGTCCGCTCTTTCTCCAGGATCACGAAAGCCCCACCCGCTTTCGCAACGTCTGGATCAAGCGGCTCGACACGCC
>JBIIGJ010000005.1:0-67416 GCA_044236455.1 Pirellulales bacterium | reverse complement strand
GCGTGACCGACTATCTCAAGGGCGTCGAAAAACGACTGCTGGCCACCGGCGAGGGTCCGCTCTTTCTCCAGGATCACGAAAGCCCCACCCGCTTTCGCAACGTCTGGATCAAGCGGCTCGACACGCCGTGAGGGCAGGCCCGTAGCCTGCCATTTTCCGGTTCGCACCGGGCAAGCGGGCCGAACACGCTCCGCTCGCGGCGGCGGCTCCTCGGCAACCTCATCAGAGAGGACAGCGCCGTAGTCTCGGAGGCGCCTGAGGCTCGCTTCGGTGTCCGGCCCGCTTGCCCTCGTCGCGTCATTGGCCGCAGGCGTGGGGCGGCCGTAGCTCGCCCCACGCCGCGTATCCGGTTCAGATCGCAGACGCGGCGGTCTCGCCGGTCCGAATCCGCACCACCTCGGCGAGGTTCGTCACGAAGATCTTGCCGTCGCCCACCTGGCCCGTCCGAGCCGTCGTCATGATCTTGCTGATCACCGCCGGGGCCTCGTCGTCGCTCACCACCACCTCGATCTTCACCTTCGGCAGGAAGTCGACCGAATACTCGGCGCCGCGGTAGGTCTCGGTGTGGCCCTTCTGACGGCCAAAACCACGTACCTCGGTCACGGTCATGCCCTTCACACCCTGGGCGTTGAGGGCGTCCTTCACTTCCTCGAGCTTGAAATGGCGAATGATGGCTTCAATCTTCTTCATGGCTTGTCTCCTGGGAATCGGCGGACGTCATGGGCCCGCGGTCGGTATCTCTGGCGTTGCCGATCACACGACCGGCCCTCCATCCACAGAGATATGCACGCCGCGTGCCAAACGCGCGCGGCCGCGTATTCGCGGTGTTTCCTGGCATTGACTCGCGGCCTCTGTCACGCTGCTGAGGCGCAAAGAAGTGTCGATTCTTCCGAGAATGGATGCCCTGCCGACGTTTTGGCCCCGCCAATGGCTGGAAATGGCTGCTGTCGCGCCGACGAGGCGCATGTCACCGCCGCAGCACGCCCCGCACAGCCGGTTTGTTACCGTAGCCAGCGGTCATTACACTCCCGGCTGTCCGCAGTGATCGCGTGACGAGGGGTTTCTTCCTGTTCCCGCCGTTTTGGAGGCAGCATCCCATGGGGCATGACACACCCGTCCGGTCCACCACATCGAGCGGACCGCGGCAGACCGCCACCCGACGCCGATTTCTCAAAACTGCGGGCACTGCCGCCGGCGCCGCGATCACGGCGCCCTACGTCATCACCTCCACGGCGCTTGGCAACGCCACGACCCCGCCGGCCAGCGACCGGATCGTGATGGGCGGCATCGGCATCGGCAACATGGGCTCCGGCGACCAAAACGCCTTTCTCGGCCGGTCCGACGTGCAGTATGTGGCCGTCTGCGACGTGCGAAAGAAGTGGCGGGACGATGGCAAGGGCCGCGTCGACGGAAAGTATGGCAACAGCGACTGCGCGGCGTATAACGATTTCCGCGAACTGATCGGCCGCGACGATATCGATGCCGTCCACATTGCCACGCCCGACCACTGGCACGCGATCATGACGATCGCCGCCTGCCGCTCGGGGAAGGACGTCTACCTCCAAAAGCCTGAAACCCTCACACTCCGGGAAGGCCCGCTGATGATCGCCGCGGCCCGTCGCTACGGCCGCGTCGTCTCCGGCGGCAGCCAGCGTGTCTTGGAGGACTACAAGGATATTGTCCATCCCTGCTGGGCCGGCGAGATCGGCGCCATCAAGTCGGCCGACATCAGCGTGGGAGGTCCCTCGCAGCTCTGCTTTCTGCCCGCCCAGGAGACGCCCCCCGATATCGACTGGGAACTTTGGCTCGGCCCGGCCCCATGGGAGCCCTACAACTCCGGCCGCTGCGACGGCAACTTCGGCACAACTGGCAATAGCTGGCGGTCATACCTCGACTATTCCGGCGGCAGCCTCACCGACTGGGGTGCCCATCACTTCGGTGGCACGATCTTCGCGACCGACCTCCGCGAACTCCAGCCCGCGAAGGTGACCTATCACCCCGCCTCATCCGACGGCAAGGAGGCGGTCTACGTGAGCGTGACGTATCCCAATGGCGTCGCACTGCACCACAACAGGCCCCAGCAACTCCGGCCCCAGAATCCTCTGGTCGGCGGCCGCGGAGCGATCCAGATCGCCGGCGACGGTCAGCCCCGCGCCGCAAAGCCGGTGCCCGTCTACAAGGGCTCGGGCGGCATCTACGGCGACTTCATCGAATGCGTGAAGACCCGCGAGCGTCCCTTCCGGGACATCGAACTGGCCGTCAACACGATGACGGCGCCGCACATGATCGGCATCGCGTACCGGCTCCAGCGGTCCTTGAACTGGGACGTGGCGACGCAGCAGTTCATCGGCGACGAAGAGGCCAACCGGCTCTGCGACCGTGCCCGCCGCGAGCCGTGGATCCTCTGAAGCACCTTGGCCTGGGAACAGCGAACGTGCCCAGGACTGTCCATTCCCTTCGCTCATCATCCTTCTCCTATCACTCCTGTTTGTTCTTCTCCCCTCCGCGAGCCTGACCATGGCCTACGACCCCGCCAGCCTCGACAAGCCGCTCGATGTTCTGAAGGTTTTTGACTGGGGCGGCAACACCTCCGCCTTCCAGCCGATCGACGCCGCCGTCATCGCTTCTCATGGTGACCCGGCCGCGCGGGCCGACTTGGAAAAGCGGCTCGCCGCCCTGCTTGGCGCGGCCACTTCCCGCGCCGCCAAGGAATATCTCTGCCGCAAGCTGTCGATGATCGGCACCGCCGCATCCGTGCCAAGCCTGGCAGCCCTGCTGCCGGAGAAGGAGCATTCGCACATGGCGCGGTATGCGCTTGAGCGAATCCCGGCCCCCGAGGCCGCCGACGCGTTGCGAAAGGCGTTCAGCACCGTGCAGGGTGATCTCAAGATCGGCATGATCTCGTCCCTGGCAGGCCGTGGCGACGCCGCCGCCGTGCCCCTGCTCGCGGCCCTGCTCGCGGCTGACTCCCGCACGGCAGTCGCCGCAGCCGACGCACTCGGCAGGATTCACTCCCATGAGGCGGTGCAGGCCCTGGCCAATGCCGGTGGCGTTACCGACAAGGCAGCTGCGGCGGCGATCGTCGATGCCCGCCTGGCCTGTGCCGAGACGCTGCTGCGGCAGGGCAAACGGCCCGAAGCGATGGCGATCTACAAGTCGCTCGCCGATGCCGCGGCGACGGGCACCACGCCGGCGGCGAAGGCCGCGAAGCTGGCTGCCGCCCGGGGGATCCTCGCCTGTCTCGACACGACCACGACGTCCTGAGCCACGTCAGTTTCACACACGATTCAAAAAGCCTTCTGGAGCGTTGATCATGCGTCTGCTTTTCGGTCGCTTTCGTGGCGTCTGCGTCCTCACATGGGCAACGCTTGCCTGCGTCTCCGGCGGCCTGCCGCCGTCAGCGGCAGGGGCCGACCCCGCCCCGCAGGACGCCCTCCAGATGACGATCGATTTCCTCACGCGGGACGACGCCGACTTCCGCGCGATCGGCCTCGATCGTGTTCGCCATGGTCTGAAAGGTGAGGCCGCCACGCAGCAGTTTGCCACGTTGCTCTCCAAGCTGGCACCGTCGCGACAACTCGAGCTGACCGCGGCGCTCGCCGACCGGGGCGATCGCACCGCCCTGCCGGCCGTGATGGCATTGCTCCACGCATCCCAGGAGCCGGCCGTGCGGGCGGCGGCAGTCCAGGCGGTGGGCTCGCTTGGCGGCGGCCCTGAGGTCTCCTCGCTGACACGTTTCCTCGCTGCAGGCGACCCCGAGAGAGCAGCGGCGAGGCGATCACTCACGGTCCTCCGTGGTGCAGACACGACCGCATTGCTCGTCGCTGCCGCCAAGCAGGCGGACACCAGCCTCCGTCCCACGCTCATCGACATTCTCGCCGACCGCCGAGCCATAACCGCCATGCCGGATTTTGCGGTCGCCGCGGTCGGAGACGATGCCGCGATCCGGACGGCGGCGATGCGGGCGCTCGGAAAATTCGGTGGCCCCGATCAGGTCGCCGGCATGGTGCAGGGCGTGCTCAAGGCAGGCGCCGGCGGCGAACGCGACGAGGCGGAGCGAGCACTGGTGACGGTCTGCACCCAAAACGTTGGCAAGGAACGGGCAGCCGAAGTGCTCCTGGCGCAGTTCAGGGCGGCCGATGACACGGCCCAGGAAATACTCCTGACCGTGCTGGGCCGCGTCGGCGGCGACGGCGCGATCAGCATCGTCGACGGACTCGTCGCCGATCCCAACGCCGCCAAGCGGAAGCTCGGCCTGACAGCATTGACAAAGTGGCCGGATGCCACCGTGTCGCAGCGGCTGCTCGATCTGCTCGGCACGTCGCAAGATCCGGGCGAACGCGATCAGCTCCTTGGGGCGCTCATCCGGATCGCACCGCTCCCCGACAACAAGCTCAACGACCAGCAGAAGCTGGAACTCCTCCAGAAGACGATGTCGCTGTGCCAGCGCGACGAGGACCGTCGCCGGGTGCTGGAGCGGGCCAACGCCATCCGCACGATCGAAACGTTGCGGTTCGTCGTGCCCTACCTCGACGACCCAAATCTCGCGGAGTCTGCCTGCCTGAGTGTGGTGGAACTTGCCCACCATCGCAATATCCGCGACGCCAACAAGGACGAGTTCGCGAAGGCTCTCGACAAGGTGCTGGGGACGACGAAAAACGAGGAGCTAGTCGAACGGGCCGATCGCTACAAGCAGGGCCAGACCTGGGAGCGGAAGAAGCCGTCAAAGGGCTAGCTCGCATCCGACGAAGCATCCCGCCGCGGCTGGAGCCACAGCAGGTAATACGCGGTGATCAGCCACTGGAACAGCTGCACGTTCATCACCCAATCGAGCCCCGCGTGAAACGCGAGGCCTGCCAACAGCACTGGAAGCCGCAGCCTCGGTATCCAGATAAGCAACGGAAATCCCAGCTCGAAGGCTAGCGTCGCGTAGGTCATCACCTGCGACATAAACGGCGTCAAAAAGAAGTCGGGGATGGGAAACCGCTGAAATTCGCCGAGCTGCAGCACGATGCCGACGGCGGTGCCGTTGCGCCAGGCGGGCCCCATGGCCTTCCAGATTCCCGCCGCCAAGTAGAGGATGCAGAGTTGGAGTTGCAGGATCCGCTGCGGCCAGGCGGGCACGGGGTTGGGGTGAGCGTCCGCGTCTGGACCGGCCTGCGGAAAGAACCGGCGTCGTATCGCGCGGGGCAGCGACAGCGCGCCGTCGGAACGAGCAAAAATGAGAAAAAACGCCCCGATGCGGATCAGATTGTCACCAGAGTGCAGTATGTACATGTTGCGATATGAGTAGCTGACCACGGCGAGCCAGGCGCAGAAGGCGGCGAACCGCGGAAAAATTCCCAGCCAGAGTCCGAGGCCTCCGATCAGGCCAAGGCCCCGGATCAGCCCGATCGCCGCAACGCTGTAACCAGTGGCCATATAGACATTCAGGCGGGTGCCGCCGATCATGCCACGATGCACCTCGGGTGGCAGCACGCCGTCGTTGCCCAGCCACATCGGCATGTCGGGCCAGAGCAGCCAGAGATTCACCAGGCTGAGCAGCCCGAGCCAGGACCGAAACCAGGCCAGTGGCCGGGGATCGATCGGATCACGCACCCAGTGATCAAACCACCCGGCTGCCTGCGCGAGCATGGTAGATAGCGACTTCATCGGCCCGACTCCCGGGGCACGATCCACCGATGAAAGACGTAACTCTGCCAGGACGTGCGACGCACGTCGGCACGGAGGTCAGGACTGACGACCGGTTCGCAGGGCCGCCACCAGCGCACCAGTTCGATCGATGCGGGGTCGTATCCCTCAGCCCGCAGTCGCCGCACGGCGTATTCGGCGAACGGCCGCCACAGCGCGTGTTCGGCGTCCATCCGCAGATAGTCGTTGAAATACTTCCGCCAGCGATCCTTTTGCCAGCGATCGAAGTAGCCCATCGCGAGCATATCGGTGAGCATTCTCCGGTCCGTGGTACCGTCGCGGTCGGTGAACCCCACCTCGACGCAGATGTCCTCGGCGCGGGGATCGGGTGAAAACATGTCCCACGCCTGCCAGAGGCCAAACAACAGCAGCGGTCCGGTGGTGATCCGGTCGATCGCGGGCTTGAGCGGAAACAGGCTGACCGGCATCGACCAGCTGAAGGCGGCAACGGCATAGCCGGCGACCAGGATCGTCGGCCAGCGCCGGACGACGTCGCGAAACAGGCCGACCTCTGACCGGGAAGGTGCGTTGACTCGGGCACGGGATTTCACTGGCCGCTCACTTCCGAAATGCGGCGCCATCGAGGCCGTGGGCCTTCATGAGCCGGTAGAGTGTGCCTCGGGGCAGCAGGGCCTCGCGGGCTGCCGCCGACACGTCGCCGAGGTTCCGCGTGAGCAGCTCGTTCAGATACTGCTTTTCGAACCTGGCCATGTGTTCGGCCCGCTGCGCAAAGTAGCCCACCGCGTCCTGATTGCGGCCAGCTGCCGCCACGAGTTCGTCGGGGAGATCATCAATGCCGGCCATGGACGACTGCGTCAGGGCAATTGCCCGCCGGACGACGTTCTGCAGTTCGCGGACATTCCCCGGCCAGTGGTAACTCCGCAGCACCTGGTAGACGTCGGTGGACAGACCGTTCACCCGTCGGCCCATTTCCTGCGCCGCACGGTTGGCGAAGAACTCGGCCAGCAGGCCGATGTCGTCGCCGCGGGTGCGGAGCGGCGGCAGGTCGATCCGCACCACGTTGATCCGGTAGAGCAGGTCGCGGCGAAACTCTCCTCGCTCCACCATCTGTTCGACGTGCCTGGAGGTGGCCGCGACCACCCGCACATCGACCGCGTTCTCCAGCCGCGCCCCCACCCGCCGCACCCGCCGCTCTTGCAGCACCCGCAGCAGCTTGGCCTGCAATGGCAGCGGTAGTTCACCGACTTCGTCGAGGAAAAGCGTGCCACCATCTGCGAATTCGACCAGCCCCATTCGCCTGGCGTCGGCCCCTGTGAAGGCGCCTCGTTCGTGGCCGAAGAGTTCGCTTTCCATCAGGGCATCCGGAATCGCACCGCAGTCCACGGGCACGAAGGGGCCCGCACTGCGGCGGCTGCGGGCATGGATGGCGCGGGCCACGAGTTCCTTGCCCGTGCCTGTCTCGCCAGTCACCAGCACGTCGACGGAACTGCCCGCGATCCGGTCGATGATGGAATAGACCTGCCGCATCGCCGAACTTTCGCCCAGGAAATCATCGAACGAATAGGGCCTCTCGACCGCACGGCGGAGCACCTCTTCGGCCGCTTTCCGCCGCGCCTCGGCCAGCAGCCGCACAAGCGAGTCCTCCAGTTCGGCCTCAGCACGGGCGAGGTCGAGATAATCTCCCGCGCCTGCCTGCAGGCAGGCGCGCGCCGTGCCGATGTTCGGCCGCGAATCGATCACCACCATCGGCAACTGGGGATCAGCCTGTTTGAGCGTGGCGTGGAGCACATCGGCCGTCGGCCCCGAACGGGCGATCACGACCCCCAGATCCCAGGAGTCGCGGGAGAGTGTGGCGACCGCCGCGTCGAGCGATCGTTCCACTCGCACCTCGAACGGCTGCAGGCGGGCACTCAGTTTGGCGTACGGCAGGCCGCTGCTGCCCTCGGAATCGACGATCAGAATGCGGGGCTGCTGCACGGGATGGCTCAGGCGGGCGTGGCTGGCAACGGGAGGACCACCATCGAAACGTTCCGCCGCGCCGTGGACCGCCTGTCCACGGCTGCGAGAACGGCAAAGTATGCAGGCTGGGTGCGCAGGCGGCAACTCGCCCAGAGGGGATGCTGCTGGTACATTGCCGGACACGCGAGAGAGCCCGTTTCCCGGAGATCACCCCAGCATGCCCATCGACCCCTATTCGCCCTGCCCGGGCGGCACCGGCAAGAAGATCAAGTTCTGTTGCTCCGAACTCGTGGGTGACCTGGAACAACTCGAACGCCTCACCGAGGGGCAGCAATACGCGGCGGCGCTGGCGGAGGTTGAAAAGCTGTCACAGCGGTATCCGGGTCGGGCCTGCCTGATGGCTCACCGCACCCGGCTGCAACTGGCCACCAAGAAATTCGCCGAGGCCGCAGCGGGCAGCATGGCGTTTCTGGAGGCGTGCCCCGACAACCCCGTGGCGCTCGGTCAGGCAGCGGTGACCGAGGCCGTGGTCGGGCGGATGCAGGAGGCGATGGCCCTCTTCGACAAAGCCCGTGACAAGGCCTCCGAGAATGCCAGTGATTCGGCGGGTGAAGAAGTGCCTCAGGATTTGCTGCGCACGGCCCAAACGCTCGTGCAGGCCGCCGCCCAGACGGGCCATCCAGGCTGTGCGCAGGGCATCGTCGAATGGCTGATCGACAAGTCACTCGGCACCGAGGAGGAACGGCAGGTACTGGCCTCGATCGTCGGCTCGGCGGGCGTGCCGCCGGCGCTCCGCACCAAGCTGTCGTTCGAGGCGTCGCCGGCTGATTCACCCTACCGTTTCGAATTTGAATCAGCGATCAAAGCGGCCGCTGGCTGGCGGCTTTCCAAGGCCCTCGCCGCATTCCGTAGCCTGAACGCGGTCGCGGGGGAAAGCCCCGAACTGTTCACCAATATCGCGATCCTCTGCGAGATGCTTGCCCGTCCGTACGAGGCCTCAGAGGCATGGCTGGCCGTTGCCCGACTGCGGTCCGGCACGCCCGATGATGCCGTCGAGGCCACGGGCCGCGCGATCGCCATGGAAACCGAGGCCGACCCGGATCGCTCGCCGGGGGTGAAGATCACGAGCATCTTCGCGACGCTGCCGACCGCGGCTGGCGAGACCGGCGGTGGCATCGAGCTTCTGGAAGACAAGCTTCGCCATGACGGTCGCTTCGATGTCTCGACGTTCGATCGTTCGGCATGGGTATCGCGTGGAGCGGCTCCACCTCATTCGGTGTGGCGGGTCTACGCCCCCTCGGCGACCGGAACGCAGCCTGGATCGGAGCATCCGGATCGGCTGCTGGCATCGCTGATGATCTTCGGCCGGCAGACGGATCGGGAGCCGGAGACGGTGCTGCAAGGCTTCGAGCCCGACGTGGCAGAGGCCAAGCCAGTGGTGGAACAACTGCTCGGCTGCACGTTTGCCGCCGCTGCGGAAACCGGCGGTAGGCGACTGCCGACCATCTCTCCCACCGCCTGGCTGCAGAATACGCAGTTTCGCGTCAACCCGGCGGAACTATCCAAGGAACCCACGGCGGCCGGTGGTCCTTCCGTGGTCGACCGCCTCCTCGCCAGGCAGCGGCAGGCGGTCTGGGACCGTTTCCTTGCGGTCTGGCCCGAAACACCGCTCCCCGAACTGCTTGGCAAGACCCCCAGGCAGGCGGCGGCCGAGTCCGGCAAGGAACCGGCGAGACGCGTCGAGGCACTGATCAGCGAAGGGGAGGCGGCGTCGCGCCAGCCCGAGGTGTCCGCCGCCTGGACGGCGGTCCGTGGAATCGTGGGGCTGCCGTCACCGGCACCGATCCGTTCGGCGCAGCCACTGGAGGAAGTGCCGCCTCTCCGCTGGCACCGCGTTGTGCTCGACGGTCTCCCGATCGATCAGCTGCGAGCGCTCTTTCTCACGTCGCTTGATGCCGGCTTCGATCCGGCGGCTGCGCGGGCCGCTCTGGCGATCGTGGCACGTCCCGACGCCGAACCCCAGGATCGCTGGGAAGCCTATGGCCTGCTCGAGGATCGGGCGGCGACGAGTCTTGAGAAGCTCGAGATCATCGGCAAGCTCCGGGCGCTCGCCAAGGAACTGGGGGCCAACGACGGCATGCTTGATGTCGCCGAATTGCGAGTGCTGCTTTCACGAGCCGACGAGCCCGGCATCATGCGGCTGCTCAATCACCTGCAGCGTGAGCATGCCCGCGATCAGAAGGTGATTGCGGCGCTCGCCGAGGTGCTGGGTGAGGCCGGCGTCGATCTCGCCGCGTTGGCGGCCCAGTCGGCGGCGGCAGGACAGATGCCGGGCGGCCCGGCCGGACCGCCGATCGGAGGCGGCCAGCCTGCGGCTTCCGATTCGGGACGCATCTGGACACCCGGCGGCGCGCAGGCTGGGCCCGCGGGAGAGAAGAAGTCGATCTGGACACCGGAATGAGGTCACGCAGGCCATGCACGTTGACAGGTCGGCCGCAGCGTTCCACGAGCATCTGATGCGGCAGGCCCTTGCCTTGGCCCGCCACGGCGAGGGACACGTCGAGCCCAATCCCATGGTGGGCGCAGTGATCGTCGCGGCCCCCGTGTCGACGTCATCTGGCGGCGGCAGCACCGGCCCGATCGTCGCCGAAGGCTGGCACGCGGCATTTGGCGGTCCTCATGCCGAAGTGGCGGCGCTCGCGGCGGCCGGCGCCGCGGCACGCGGCGGCACGCTCGCCGTCACGCTCGAGCCCTGCTGTCATCACGGCAAGACGCCCCCCTGCACATCCGCGATCATTGCCGCCGGCATCGCGAAGGTGATCGTGGCCACTCGCGATCCCTTTCCCGCCGTCAGCGGCGGCGGCCTCGACGCGCTGCGCCGGGCCGGCATCGAGGTGCAGACTGGTGTCTGCGAGGACGAGGCTCGACGTCTGATCGCCCCCTTCAGCACGCTCGTGCAGCGGCACCGACCGTGGCTGATCGCCAAATGGGCGATGAGCCTCGACGGTCGCGTGGCGACCGCTGCCGGCGAGAGCCGCTGGATCTCGTCGGAGGCGTCGCGGGCGATCGTGCACGAACTGCGAGGAAGGATGGACGGCATCCTCTGCGGCATCGGAACGGTGCTGGCCGACGATCCGCTGCTGACCGCCCGGCCGGCGGGCCCGCGGCAGGCGTTGCGGATCGTGCTTGACAGCATGGCCCGTCTGCCCCTGGAAAGTCGGCTCGTCCGCACCTCCCATGAGATTCCCGTGCTCGTGGCCACCGGCCCCACCGCCCCGGCCGACCGCGTGCGGGCCCTGGAGGCCGCTGGCTGCGAGGTCTGGCGGGGAGCCGCCGCGACCCCGCAGGAACGGCTCGAGTCGTTGCTCGCGGAACTCGGCTCGCGGCGGCTCACGAACGTGCTCGTCGAAGGCGGTCCCACGGTCCTGGGGAGCCTGGCTGATGCGCACGCCATCGACGAGGTCTGGGCGTTCATCGCTCCGCGGATCATCGGCGGCGAAGCGTCGCCGTCACCGATCGCCGGCACGGGCATCACGGCGCTCGCGACAGCCGCCTCGATCGAGATTGAGCACGTGGAGCACCCTGGCGGCGATCTCTTCGTGCGAGGCATCGTGCGGCGCGGATAGTGTCTACTTGGCGGGCGTGTCGCGGATGACGTTCCGCCAGTGCGTCACCATGGCGTCCGATTGCATCGCCGTCTCGGCCACCGCGACCCGCAACGACTTGATCACCTCGAATACCACCTTCGCCTGGGACAGCGCGTCTTTTGCCTGCACGTTCTCGTCGTCGGCGCCGAGTTCCGACTCAGGATCCACGCTGCCATCGCGCTGCTGAGCGCAGCCATACCGCGTCAGGTAGACGACCCACGGCTGGATCGCATCGATCAAGCCCGCGAAGTCGAGGGCAGCGGCGCCGACAAGCGGTTCCTCGAACTTCGAGAGTTGGGAACCGGTTTCGAGACGCGTCTGCAGCATCAGCCGGCCGGCCTGCTTGGGCACCAGCGACAGCACAGCGGCATCGTCGCCGACGCCGATCGATGGCTGGACCTTGTCGTCGAGGCCGCTGTTGGAGAGAGGGAACGACCAGACCGTCCCCCCCTCCACCTTATTCTTCACCGGCTCAGGCACACGGTACTCCGCCGGCACGGCATCCGGATTGATCTCGCGCACCGCATCAACCACTTCGTCGGCGAGTTCAAACAGATCGCTCATCCCTTCGCGAAACAGCTTCGGATCGTCGAGCCCGAGCACGATGGCAGGCTCCACCAGCGGCAATGGTTCCGCTGACGATGGCAGTGCGGCATGGAGGCGTTTCGTGCTGCTCTTCCCGTCGATCACGAAGGCGATCTGGCCGTCGGCCAATGCGGGCAGAATCTTGGTCCGCATGATCCCGACCAGCTTCGAGCCGAGCGGAGCCAGGTGTTCATCGACCTCCTCGATCTTCTCTCGATCGTCGGCGTCGGCCTTTGGCAGCAGGTACTTTCGAAAGAACGACCAGCCCATGTCGGCCCACGAAGCGAAGTCTTCGAACTGCCCCGGGTCGTTCTTCACCCGGAAGGCAGCCGCGGCCAGCGGGGCACCCCCCGTATGCTCGAGGAGATCCAGCCGCTTCGAGCCATCGAAAGGCAGGTTCTTCGACCAGTCCCAGACGTAGCCCTCGTAGCCCTGTTGCGACAGAAACGAAAACGCCAGCCATGGTCCGGGGACGGGTAGCCGCCGCTTGTAGCCCTCGGCCACCTTGCCCAGGCTGCGGCGGGCCTCGTCGGCGGCCCCGTCGGGCAGTTCGGCCAGATCGGCAATCGTGTCGCTCAGAGCGGCCAATTGCTCGATGTCGGCAGCCGACGGCGCCAACGCCTTCTGCATCGGCTCGCTCAGATACGAAATGCCGGTGAGCGGCTTGGACTGCTGGGCAAGCAACGGCGCGAACGGCTTGGTGGCGATCAACGACTTGCGGCCGCCCTCTGGCAAGACGAGCTTCTCCAGATGGTCGATCGAGTCGCCAATCGAGAGAATCACGCGGTCACCGATCACGCCGAGACCAATCACCAGCTTCAGCCCCTCCACCTTCTGGAAGACCTTCTCCAACTCCTGTTCGTGGTCCTCGAGGCCGGGAATCGCCTCGCGAATCAGGTTGGCATCGGGCTTGAGCGTGAACGTGAGCACCTCGCCCCCCGCCACCTTACGGCGCTGGAGCGAGTCGGCAAGGTCGGGATTAGCCTGGATGACGAGCTTGGTGAGCACTTCGATCCGCTTCAACTGCGACACGGCGGCATCGAGTTTGGTGGTCTTGAAGCCCCAGACCACGTCGGGCACCACGATCAGGTTGGTGTTCTCTGAGAGCGTCTTGACTACCAGCCGCGTGGCAAGTTCGTCGGCCGAGATCTGCTCGTCGGCATCGGTCGCCTGGAACCGCACCGGCTTGGCGCGAAGCCGTCGCTGCATGTCCGTGGCGCCCTTTTCATCTTCGTCGTCTTGATCGTCGTCCTCGTCGTCCTCGTCCATCTCCTCCACGTTGATGCCGTCGAGCATGTCGACTTCAAAGCCACCAACCGAGGCGTCTCCACTGGCCAGCCGCAGCATGCCAGCGGCGTTTTGCGCCTGCTGGATCTTCTTCATGAGTTCCACGAACTTCACGCACGATGGCTCGCCGTAGACAAACGTGTCGGTCGAGACCATATCCTTGAGCAGGTCCAGCGCCTGTTCATTCTCGGGGAGTTCCATGAAGGTCGACATGATCGAGAGCGGGCTGCCGGGCTGGAGCTTCTGCTCCTCGATCGAATCAACGCCGCGGGCCACGAACGGCAGTTTCTTCAGGGCGGCAAAGGCGTTGCTCTTCTCGAACCGGTCGTATTGCTCTCGTGCCCGCAGGGTTGCGGAGACAAAGGCGGCGTCCTCCGGAATCATGGCCACGCCGCTTGCGGTGAGGGGATCGGCAGCAAGGGCCGAGTGGGCATACGCTGCGAAGATCACGACGACGAGGGCATGAAGCACCGGTGTCAGGACCGCGCGGATCGGGGACAACATCGTCGGCATCCTTTGGCTGGGGCTTGTGGGTGGAAAACAAGCCGTGGGCAATGTCAGGGACCGCGTGTGGCATGGTAGAGCCACCCGCATCGCTTGATAGGATATGCGAAACCCAACCGCGGTGAGAACCCGGAATCTTCGGGCCGCTGAACGATCACCCCGTCCCGGAACAGAACGGACTCCTCGTATCGCCCCCCGCGGAGACACTGCCATGCTCGTCGATTCCACACACATCGCCGACACGTTCGCCGAAGCCTTCCGGCTGCGGTATGCGCGGCTCATTGTCACGGCGGCCGACGCTCACTGGCTCGACGCCGCGACCCGTGCCACCTGCGGCTACGGTACGAGCGTGATCGGCTGTGATGCGGAGATCGGCGTCGAACAGTGGCTGGAGCCGGAGGCAACGCCCGACGGCCGTCCCGGAGCGGCAATCCTGGCCTACGCTTTTACGGTTGATGGCGTCGGAAAGGCAGTCGCCAACCGCACCGCGCAGTGCCTGCTGACCTGCCCCACGGCGAGTGTTTTCGACGGCCTTCCCGACGCCGAGGAACGGCGGCCACTGGGGGCCCATGTGCGATTTTTTGGCGACGGTTTCGAAAAGACGAAGCTGGTGGATGGACGCCGGTTTTGGCGGGTGCCTGTGATGGACGGTGAATTCCTCGTGGAGGAGTCCGTGGGCATTGAGAAGGGGGTTGGCGGCGGAAATTTCATCCTCCAGGGTCGGTCGCTCAGCGCCACGCTCGCCGCTGCCAGACGGGCGGTGGACGCCATCGCGGCCACCCCGGGAACGATCACGCCCTTTCCGGGAGGTGTCGTCCGCTCTGGCAGCAAGGTTGGCTCCCGCTACGAGGCCCTCCGCGCCTCGACCAACGAAGCATTCTGCCCGTCGCTCGTCGGCCGTGTGGCGACCAGCCTCGTGGACGGGGCGACCTGCAGCCTTGAGATCGTCATCGACGGCGTGGACGAACCCACGGTGGCGGGCGGCATGGTCGCCGGCATCCGCGCGGCCGTCGGGCCTGACGTGGTCGCCGTCTCGGCAGGTAACTACGGAGGAAAGCTGGGCAAATTTCACTTCCATCTTCGCCAGCTTCTCGCAACTGCCTGAACTGTGACGCTCCTGCAAATGGGCTTTCTTGCAGTCGTGTGATTGTGGTACTTCCCGGAGATCAATCCTCCGGGGACCCGCCGATGCAAGAACCCGAACGCACGTCGCGACAAGAGCTCGTTCATCCCCCCCGGCAGTCGAGCCTGCCTTTGGTCCTGGGGACGATCCTCTGTGCCGGCACCGGCTTCGGCCTTGTCTGGGCACTTGGGATCGGCCGCGCAACGGGAGGCGGGGAGGCGCCGGCGCAGGCCTCGCTGCCGACGGTGACCGTGAGCGGGCCCGAGGTGGCATTCACCCCGCAGGAAACATACACACCAGCCCACGACGGCGAGCCATCATCGGCTCAAACCGGAAACGCTCCCAGGCAGCCAAGCCGGTTTCCGCAGGCCAATGGCGACGCGGACTCACCGCGGGCCATGAACGAACCTGGCTGGCGACAGCCTTCGGCTCCGCTCGCTGCTCCGCCCGAGGACCGCTATCCAACACGACCGGCGACGCTGGAAACCCCCGAGCCCGTGACGCCGGCACAGGACGGCAGGTCATCACGATTCGCACCGGTCGACCGGTTCCCGGGCACTGGCAGCGAGCCGGTTCAAATGGCGTCCGTCGAGTTGGCTTCGCTGGATGCCCAGCCCGCCCCGCCGCCAGCCGACGCCGAGTCCGCAGACACATATGCATCCAGCGACGTCCCCGTTTCATCTAGTGACGCCGCCGCGTCGCAGAGCGGCTCGGCACAGCCTGCGGACGAGGAGAATGCTCTCCTGCCGCCATCCCCATCCGACGTTGCCGATGCCCCGGCATCCCCGCCGCTGCTGCCAGCCTCTCCCGAGCCGGAACAGCTTCAGGAATCGCCCACTGAGGATACCGCTCTGGCACCGCCACCGCCCCAGAGCAGAGCCGCAACGGCGCCGTCCCCTCCACCCCGCGGCTTCACGTCCACCGATCTCGCCCCGCCAGCAAGTTTCAGGCCGGCAGCGATCGCCCCTGTTCCACCTCCAGCCCCACCCCCGTCTTCGGTGCCGGCTCCGGTCATCAGCACCACCGCGACCAATCCCTTTGCCAGCGCGCCCCCCATGGGCCCACCCCCGGCGCGACGGGCTACGCCCTCGCAGGGCGGCGGTTCATTCCCATCCGGCGCCGCCGGTGCTGCGTTGCCCGAAACGGCAGGTCAGGGACGCCCCGGTCCCATTCAACTGGAGGGCCTGCAGACGCCGCAACTGGCGGTCGAAAAGCGTGGCCCTCGCGAGATCCAGGTGGGAAAGCCTGTCCGCTACGAAATCCTCGTCCGCAACGTCGGCAATGCCACGGCGCAGGATGTCACGCTGCGCGACGCCGTGCCCTACGGCACGACGCTCATCGCCACAACCCCGCCGGCCAGCCCTGCCAGTGCCGGCCCGACTGCCAGCCACGGGCTAGGCGGCACGGCAGCCGAACTGGTCTGGCCGCTCGGCACGCTGAACGCCGGCGGAGAGGCCCGCGTGTCGATGGAGGTGATGCCGCAGATCGAGGGCGAGATCGGAAGTGTGGCCAGCGTGAGCTTCCGCACGGAAGCGTCGGTGCGATCGCGGGCCACCAAGCCAGATCTGAGGCTAGAGGCTTCCGAGCCACAGACCGTGCGCATTGGAGGCGACGTGAAGCTCTCCATGAAGGTCAGCAACCCGGGTACTGGCATCGCCACCGGTGTCATCCTCGAGGGAACGTTGCCCGACGGCGTCTCGCACAGCGCCGGTCGTGAACTGGAATTCGATGTCGGCCAGTTGCGGCCGGGCGAGTCACGGACGATCGATCTGGTGCTGGGCTCCACCGGGCCCGGCGTCCACAGCGCCCGTTTTGCCGCGCGGGCCGACGGCCAGATCGAGGTCACGCAGCCGGTGCGCATCGAAATCACGGCCCCCACGCTCGAACTGTCGACCCAGATGCCATCGCGTCGCTATCTGCAGCGGCCTGCCACCTGTGTGCTGTCCATGGTCAACGCGGGCACGGCGCCGGCGAGGTCGGTCGAACTGGCCGCCCAGCTGCCGCCTGGCATGAAATTTGTGCGGGCCAACCATGCCGGCTGGTACGAGGAGCGCTCTCACCGCGTGCTCTGGAACCTGGAGGAACTGCCTCCGGGTGAGGTCGGCACCGTGGAGATGGTGCTGATGCCGGTCGATCTCGGACCGCAAAAGATCGTCGCGGCCGCACGGAGCAGCGACGGTCCTTCGGATCAGACGATGCACACCGTCGAGGTCGAGGGTCTGGCCGCACTCTTCTTCGAGGTTACCGACAGCGAAGACCCGATCGAGGTTGGCGGCGTGACGGAATACATCGTCCGCATCGGCAACCAGGGGACGAAGGCCGCCGGCGGCGTGCGTCTCACGGCAACGCTGCTCGGTGATCTCGAACCGGTCGAAGCCAAGGGGCCGGCTGCCTACCGCGTCGAGAATCTCGCCGTCATCTTCGAGCCGCTTGCGAAGCTTGCGCCTTCCGAGGAGGCCGTCTTTCGCGTCCGCGTCCGCGGCCGCCGGGAGGGTGACCAGCGGATGCAGGTACAACTCGTGAGCGACGACCATCCGGCACCGATCACGAAAGAAGAGATCACCCGGGTCTACGCCGACAGGTAACAGTCGGCTGGCTTCACGCAAAACACGCCTGTATGTCTGGGTTTCCCGTGGGCCGGGGTTGTCCGTGCCCCGTCGCCGGACGTTCGCTACGGCCATCCTGGCCTTCGCTCACTCGATGCTGACTGCGCTCCGCCATCCTGGCTGCGCTGGTCAGCAACGCCGGCTCTCGGGACACGGACAACCCCTCGCGCGTCCTGCGAAGCAGTCTTGGTCGAGGGCGGGCTCCCCGAACACCGAAGCGAGCATCAGGCGCCTCGGCGCATCACGCCCACCATCATCCCCGACGCTGTCGCCGAGCCGCCGAGCGAGCGAAGCGTGTTCGGGGAGCCCGCCCGGCGCGTCATCCGCGAGCGCAGCGTGTTCGGGGAGCCCGCCCGGCGACATCGCACCCGCATCAAGCCCGCAGCACCGCGCCGCACTGCCGGCTGCACGCCGCCACGACCGCCTCGACCATGCTGTTGGCCTCTTCGCCGGAGAGCGTGCCCGTGTTGCTCCTCAGCCGCAGCGAGACGACGAAGCTCTTCTTACCCGCGCCGAGCCGCTCGGCATCTGTCCAGACCTGCACGAGCCGGCAGTCCTCGAGCACTCCGGAGGCGTTGCCGCGGATCGCCGCCACGATGTCGCCCCACGGCACCGCCTGATCCACGATCAGGTTTACGTCCCGCTCGATCGCCGGAAAATCGCTGGGGCGGAACCGGGACGGCTCCACGTCGACGGCGAACTCCAGCCTGTCCAGCCGTAATTCAGCCGCAACGACCGGGCCCTTGAGACCGACGCCAGCGAGCGACCCGGCGGCCACCTCGCCTACGACTCCGACCCGCTCGGCGGGCTGACCGGGCCGCTCGAGCACGATCTCGGCTGCTCGTCCGCGGGCAAAGAGATCGAGGCTATCGACCGGTCGATACACCACACGGGCCTGGCTTGCGGCGTCGGCTGCAAGCCCGAGGCGATTCAGCACCGCCTCGGTCAGGCCCTTGGCGGCGGCAAATTCGCCCCCCATCACGAACGACAACAACAGCGGTTCCTCCACCGGTGATTTGATAGCCGGAAGGCTGGCCGGCTTTGCCTGGCCGGCGGCGCCCGGAGGGGCTGCCGACCGCGCCAAGTAACCGCGCGCCGTTTCGAAGAGTTCTGGCCGCTGGGCCCCCACGGCGGTGTTGACCGCCCGGGCCTCCAGCAGGCTCGGCAGGAGCGTGCGTCTGAGCCGGTCCGCTCCGCGAACCAGCGGCGGTGCACACACCAGCGGCGCAGCATCTCCCCACGGGCTGGCCGTGGTTTCGAGCGATCCACCCACCACGCTCCGCGTCATCGCCTCGCAGAAGCCTGCCGCCACCAGCACATCGGCCGCCCGTCTGAGCGTTCGCTCGCGAGCCGACTCAGTCACCGGACGCGCGGCGATCGGCTCATTTTCCGGCACGCTGTCGTAACCCTCGATCCGCGCGATCTCCTCCACCAGATCGATCTCCCGCCAGCAGTCGCGCCGCCACGTGGGCGCCCGCCAGCGGGATCGGTCCCCGTCCACCGCCTCGGCTACGAATCCCAGGCCGACCAGGATCGCCTGCTGACGCGCGGCGGGAATGTCGATCCCGAGCACCTCGGCAACTCGGCCGTGTCGGAGCTGAATCGTCGCGGGACTCACAGCCAACCGGCCGGCCTCGACGGTGCCCTGCATGAGCTGCCCGCCGGCGATCTCCACGATGAGGGCGGCCGCTCGGCGGCTGGACCAGTCGACGGCCGCGGGATCGGGCCCCCGCTCGAAGCGATAGGACGATGCGCTGGCCAACACAAGTCCACGCGCGGCTGCGCGGACCGCGAGTGGCGCGAATTGCGCCGATTCCAGCAGGATGTCGGTCGTCGTCGCGGCGATCTCCGTGCTGGCCCCCCCCATCACTCCGGCCAGGGCCACCGGTCCGTCCGCGTCGGCGATCACGCCCATCGCGTCGGTGAGGGCGTAGGTCTTGTGGTTGATGGCAGTGAAAGGCTCTCCGGCAACTGCCCGCCGCACGCTGATCCGGCCGCCCCGGATTCTCGCGAGATCGAAGGCATGCAGCGGCTGTCCGCATTCGAGCATGACGTAGTTGGTCACGTCGACGACGTTGTTGACGCTCGCCACGCCCACGGTGGCCAACCGTTCGACAAGCCATGAGGGGCTCGGCCCCACACGCACGCCCCTGATGACGCGGGCCGTATAGCAGGGACAGATCTCGGGGGAGAGGATCTCCACGGCGACGGCTTCAGCGGCAGCGGTTCCGCCTTCCTGCGGACGGGGATCGGGGATGTGAAGTGGTCGGGCGAAGAGCACGGCAGCCTCGCGGGCCACGCCGACGTGGCCGAGGCAGTCGGGGCGATTGCTCGTGACCTCGATCTCGACGGCCGTGTCGGCACCGACCGGCCGGGTCGACTCGTGATTAAGCCCGGAGAGGAGCAGACGCTCGACGAGCGAGTCTGCCGATGCTGGCAGGCTCACGTAGTCGGACAGCCAGTTCGTGGAGATGATCATGGGTTTTGTCCCCTCTCAGATGCACAAGGGCGGCGGACAATCAATGAGCAAGGTCGGAAAGAAGCGGGGCGGTGACTGTCAGAACTGCCGCAGGAAACGCACGTCGTTGCGATAGAAATCCCGGATGTCCGCCACGCCGTAGCGTCGGGCCGCGATCCGCTCGACACCCAGGCCGAACGCGAATCCAGACACCTCGTCGGGGTCGTAGCCGACAGCCGCCAGCACGTCGGGGTCGACCATGCCGGCCCCGCCCATCTCGATCCAACGCCCGCCCCACTCCATGTCGAACTCGACGCTCGGCTCCGTGAACGGAAAGAATGACGGCCGGAACCGCACGTGCACATCGCCGCCGAGAAAGCTCGAGGCGAGTTGCCGAAGCACGCTCTTGAGGTGGGCCATGGTCGTCCCCCGCTCGATGAGCAACCCCTCCACCTGATGAAACATCGGGTAATGGGTCGCATCGGCGGTATCGGGGCGATACACCCTTCCCAACGACACGATCCGCAGGGGTGGCCGGCGGTTTTCCATGACACGGATCTGCACGGTGCTCGTCTGCGACCGCAGCAGCAGCGGCTCGGCCCCGCGGGCCACCGCCAGATAGAAGTTGTCCAGCGGGTCGCGAGCCGGATGCTCCGCGGGAATGGCGAGGGCCTCGAAATTATGCCATTGGTCTTCGACCTCCGGGCCATCGACGCTCTCGAAGCCCAGGCGGGCCATGATCTCCTGCACCTGGCGGATCGTCTGGGTGATCGGATGAACGTGACCAAGCCGCACCGGCTCGCCAGGCAGGGTCACGTCGATCGCATCGGTCCCCTCGCCTGCTGCTGCGCCGCCGGCGAGCCGCTCTTGGATGGCGGCGAACAGGGAGGTCACCGCCGCCTTTGCGTCATTGAAGTGCCGGCCGCCCGCAGGCCGATCAGCAGACGCCAGGCCCGAAAGACATTTTTGAATCGACTTCAGCCGGCCGCTCCGCGCCCCCAGAAACTCGATCCGCGCCTGCTCGAGGCCAGCCATGTCGGCCACGCGCCCCAGCGCCTCCGAAGCTGCATCGCGAAACGACGCGAGTTCGGACAGAAACGACTCGATGGCAACAGGCTCTCCTGCCGGCTTACCGCCAGCAGGCTGCGCATCGGCATTCGCCGCACCGTCGCCACCTTTGGACACAGTCACGGCACTACGCGACCGCAGCCGGCTCCGGCAATCCAAGGGCCTTGCGCGCGGCATTCACAACGGCGTCGAAACCGGTCGGGTCGAGCACGGCCATCTCCGACAGCGTGCGGCGATCGAGTTCCGAGCCAATCTTTTCAAGGCCGGCAATGAACTGACTGTACCGCAGACCGCGTTCGCGACAGGCGGCATTGATCCGCACAATCCACAGCCGCCGGAAATCGCGCTTCTTGCGACGACGGTCCCGCCGGGCATAGACGCCGGCGCGGATGATCGATTCCTTCGCGGTACGAAGCAGGCGGCGGCGGCCGCCAACCGACCCCTTCACTCGCTTGAAGAGACGCTTCTTGGCTCGGAGGCGGGGGACGACGTTTTTTGTGCGCATGGTTTTGGGTCGCTTTCTGGAACGAACACTGTCGCTGTTTTAACGGGATTTTCAAGGCCCCTGCATCGGAAGCCGGTCGACTCGCCCTGGCCACCGGGCCAACCGGGCGTTCTGACCGTCTTGTTCAGGGGCGGCTCCCGCCCCTGAACGCTGGGGTCTAGTAGCTGTATCCGCCGAGCATCTCGACGATCTTTGCCGTCTCAGGGGCGGCGAGTACGGCGGTGCCCCGGAGGTTGCGCTTCCGCTTGCTGGTGAGCCGAACCTGCAAGTGGCTCGTGCCGGCACGGCGGTGCTTCACCTTGCCGCGGGCGGTGACTCGGAAACGCTTCTTAACACCCTTGTGGGTCTTCTGCTTCGGCATGGCTGAATCTCTGGTGGTGACTGGGAAACGGAAAGCGAGGAACGTGAACGGGAGGAATCTGGGTGAAGCGGAGGCGATCCTAGAAGCGGAGGCGATCCTAGAAGCGGAGGCGATCCTACTTGGGGGACAGTGTGCAGACGAGCCGGCGGCCCATCTGCTGCGGAGGCGAGTCGACTTTCCCGACGGGGTCGAGCTGTTCGATGATCGTCCGCATGACACGCTGTCCTTCGTCGATGTGGGCCAGTTCGCGGCCACGGAACACGACCGACACGATGACCTTGTCCTTGTGTTGGAGAAAACCCTTTGCCTGATTCACCTTGAAATCGATGTCGTGCTCGCCGGTCTTGGGACGCAGGCGAATTTCCTTAATTTTTGTCTGGTGCACGTGCGTGCGATGGAGCTTCTTCTTCTGCTGATACTTGAACTTGCCGAAGTCCATGATCCGGCAGACGGGCGGCTTCTCGTTTGGCGCCACCTCGACCAGGTCGAGGCCAGCCTCGCGAGCGCGATTCAAAGCCTCTTCCGTCGGGATGATCCCGAGTTGTTCGCCGTCGCCAGCGATCACCCGAATCGGGGTGATGCGGATCTGCTCGTTGATGCGATGCTGCTTCTCGATGGCTCACGCCTCCCGGACTCAGATGCGGAATCAGTTCCGCCGGCCGGGAAGAAAGCGAACACACACGCCATGTCGCGCCATCTGCTGGCACGAGATGTGTCGGCGACACTCCTCCTCGGCTTTCCCGGCCTCAAGCGGCGAACGGACGGTTCGCCGGGCTGTTTCCGGGCCAAACAGATACTATCCCAAGGACCGGGGGGCAGCGTCAACAGCCCCTTGGAAATCTGGGGAAACTGGCTTCAACGTGCCTGCTGCCCGCGGGCCGCTGGAAGCGCCGCCGTAGGACGAGGCTGTGGCGGGAATGACGGGTCCGACGGCAGCCGCAGCGATTCGATCAGGGGCCGGTCGGCATCGGCAAACCGCTGCTGCATCGACTCTTCGAACATGAATGTCACACTCGCCCGCCTGCCGTCCTGGGCCGCTAGCACGTAGTGAATCCAGCGGAAAGGGAGCTGGCCCGCGGTGCCCGACGAGGCGAGTCGCACGACCCTCAGCCCGTCGTCACGATCGGTCTCTTCGGCCGCGTCGGTCCGGTCGACCTGCCCCGCCAAGGACCGCTCGATGTCCCGCTGCAGGTCGGCGCGGGTGGGGAGGGCGGCGGCCGGCGCCCGCGGCAGACTGGAGATCGAGCATTGGCCGACCAATGCGCCCCTGTCGACCAGCCGCATCACCAGGCCATTCGCGTCGTCTTCCACCCGACGCCACCGCGTGTCATGGATGAGGTCGAGGCGGCCATCTGCATCGCGATACCACACCTGCCCCGGAGCGGCCGCTCCGCTCCGCCGCAATGGCGAGCCCTGCACCGGGCTCGATGGGGTGGAATCAGCGGCCGGTTCGGCAGTTGGATCGGCGACGGGGCGCTCAGCATCGATGGGCGTGCGGGTGACGAGCAGTTTCGCCTCGACTTCGAACCCGGGAGCCACGTGGCTCGCCTGGCGTCGCTCCCGAATCACTGCCGAAACCTGGGTCACACGCCCGTGGAGTTCGTGCCGCACTGGCTCGTCGTCGGAGGCCGCTTCGACTGCGGCAACGCTTCTGGCTGCCACCGTGAACTGACCTTCGACGGTCACGTGGGTCGGCACGCCGTCAGCGGCTCCGTCCACGATGCCGGAGATCACGACCTTCGCCCGCTCATCGATCACGTCCTCGATACGGGCCTCGAGCCCGCCCGAATCCACCGTGTCGATCGCCAGCAGGCCGGCTGTCAGGTCGGCCGGAATTTCCCACGTCTGACCGATCGTCACGGGCTCCTTGGCCAGAAGTTCGTCGAGCAAGAGCGAATCGAACGGCGTCTCGAGCAAATCGAACTCGTCTCCTGTGAGGAAAGCCTCGGTCAGATATGGAATCGGCGTGGTCCCGCAACGGGCCACCAGCAGGCGGCGAGCATCAGCCGCGAGCGTCGCATTCGTCGTGGTGCCGCCGACCCGCATGGATGCAGTGGCGTCCCGATACGAGCGGCTGGCAACCGCCACCACGCCCCCGGCGACCTGATCCTTGGAGCCCGTCTGGGGGGGCGTGTCGGCGGCTGTTTCCTCGAAATCAAACCGTGCTGTCATCTCGACCGGTTCACGACTCGGCGCGCCATCTCGGCCGACGGGCACGACCAGTTCTCCCGTGACATCGAGTTCGATGCCGACACGCAGCCCCGGCCTGTCTTCCGGCGCCGCCTGAACCGCCGCCGCCACGCAGACGGCAGCGAACAGGCCACACCACGCGGCCCTCGACCACTCCGGCCTCTTCACCATGGCATTCCAGCGCATCGTACCCCCCTCACGAGGTGGACTGTGATCTCGACCAGTAGTCTTCGACGGAGCGGCCGCGGCCGACCGAAATACCAGGTGTCCAAGCGAAAAAACCCCCTATTTTTCCGATCTCTCGCGACCCTCAGGGGCTGAAAACGAGAATTCCCACCGCTGCCCTCCACGCCGCAATCCCTTTGCCAACAACGGTTTGCGACTTGCCACGCAGCTCCAGCGGCACAGGCCACTTAAGAAAACCTCAAGAAATCGCGGCCGCGACGAACCCTTCCTGGCCAGTGAACGTATAACTTTCACGTCCCCAGGAGGTGGGCAGCGGGTTATGGATGACCCTCGGCACGCCATCAGGGCAGAGTCGAACGACGGGACGTTGCACGAGTCGTCGCGAGGAAACTGGTAGCAGGGTCCGTCTGATTTGCCACACGGTTGGGTTCATCCCGCCAACTGGAACGATCAGCTTCGGATTCCCCTGCTGGTCTTCGCCTTTCAACATCCGGCAAGGATTGCCGGCAACGGAGGTGCTTCATGCAGTCGAATTTCGATTCTTCGCGTTCTGAATCCTCTCTCCACCTGTTCTCTCAGGAGCACGGCAGGAGCGATGACGGCCACGGCCATGCGGGGCTCGTCGGTTCCACGGATGGCATCTTCGATCCGATCGACCAGTCACAGGCGGCCGACGATGAGGTGCTGTCGATCGAAGAGCTGGCCAGCCGGTTCAACGTGTCGACCAAGACAATCTCGCGGTGGCGCGACCATGGCCTCGTCGCCCAGCGGCATTTCGCCGGAGGTCGCCGGCGGGTCGGTTTTCTCGCCAGTGCCGTCGAACGGTTCATTCAAGACAACCCGCTCCGGATCGAACGGGGCAGTCGGTTCAGCCAGCTGTCGCAGGATGAGCATGACCGGATCGTCGGGTGGGCCCGACGCCTCGCTTCGGCAGGTGCCTGCCCCGCCGACGTGCACCGCCGGATCGCCAGCCGGCTCAACCGCAGCGTGGAGACGATCCGCTACACCATCAAGCGGCACGATCAGGAGCATCCCTCCGAGGCGGTGTTCCACGTCGCCGATGGCCGGCTTCGGCCGGAGAGTTGCGAGCGGATCTACCACCACTATCAGGGTGGGGAAACGGTTGAATCGATCGCCAAGCGGTACCACCGTTCCAAGGCGAGCATCTACCGGGTGATCTTGTCGCAACGGGCAGAACACATCTCGCAATTGCCGCTGGAATGCATGCCAAACGCGCTGTTTTCACGAAAGAGCGCGGAGTCAGTTGTGAACCAGCCATTTCCGGGGCTCGACGAGCCCGCCAAGCGGATGCGGCGGCCGTCTGGCCTGCCCGCCTATCTGGCGAGTCTGTATGAGGTGCCGCTGCTGACGCGGGAGCAGGAGGTCTGGCTGTTCCGGAAGTTCAACTACCTGAAGCACAAGGCGGCAACGCTCCGTGCGGAACTCGATCCAGACCGTCCCAACGCCCGGCTGATGGATCAGATCGAACGGCTCTATGGGGATATCGTCGACATCAAAAACCGGATCGTGCGGGCCAATCTTCGCCTCGTGGTTTCCATCGCGAAACGGCGGGTTTCTCCGGGCGACAGCTTCTTCGACCTTGTCAGCGACGGCAACATGTCGCTGATCAGGGCCGTCGAGAAGTTCGACTACGCACGTGGCAACAAGTTCAGCACCTACGCCTCATGGGCGATCATGAAGAACTACGCCCGCACGATTCCCGACGAGCACCGCCGCCGCGACCGCTTCCGGGCTGCCGACATGGAACTCCTGCAGACCGCGACCGATTGCCGCCCGGATGAGTATAAGCAGCGGTTGGCGGAGAATGACCGTCTTCAGCAGGTGGGCAAGTTCCTGAATCGGCTCGATTCGCGAGAGCAAACGATCATCATTCGTCGGTACGGTCTCGATCATGAGCATGAACCGCAAACCCTCAAGGAGGTTGGGTCGGCGCTCGGAGTGACGAAGGAACGTGTCCGACAGATCGAGGCCAAGGCGATGGAGAAACTCCGCGAAGCGGCCGCCGAGGAGGCGGTCTTGCCGGAGCTTGAGTAGGGCCGGGGGCGGCAGGATGTCGACCCGTCGCGTGCGTACGGCGACCTTTACCGCGCGGGGGCGTCGAGCGAGGCCGGCCTCACGCCGAACTGTCCGGACTGACCACCTTGGCCCGGTTGCCCGGGCTGGGCCTGGGTAGCCTTGCGACTGCCTGCACGCGGCGTGTTCGGATCCGCCTCCAGGCTCCGTGGCAGTTGGACGGCCGTCGAAAGAACCGTGCCGGTCTGTGACCCGGGTGATTGGCCGGGGCCACCGGTAGCCGGCCGCGTGGGCGACTGGCTCGTGCCGGCTAGGAAATTATCGATCGTGGCGGCTTCGCGGAGATGCGCAAAATACCGCGACATCTCGATCCTTTGCTTCTTCTCGTGGATGTCGTCGTAGAGTTCGTTCCGCACCTCGGCGAACTTCACCTGCGCCGGCTCGGTAAAACCCTCGCACAGGATCACCATGAAGCGGTCCGCGATCTGCACGATGCCCGACAGTTCGCCGGGTTTCAGCGAGAACACCTGCCGTTCGAGCGCGGGCTGGCCGCCATAGTGCTGGATCGGCGGCACTTCTCCGCGGAGCGTGCGGCTGGTGGGGTCGACGGAATACTGCTCGGCGAGGTCGCCGATCCGCTCGGGAGTCGGATTCTGTCTCGCAAGCTGCCAGACTTCCTGCGCCCGACGCTGGCTGTCCATCACGATGATGCGACACTTCGCCCGCGGGCCAAAGGTCGCCTCGAAGGCCTTGTCGAGGTCCTCCTGGGTCACCGGCACCTTGCCCACCAACTGCTTGAGCGACACCGTCGGTTGCACGATGTCTTCGATGTAATGCCGCATGGGAACCTTCTCCTCGCGGGTCACGCGATCGAACCAGGCGGCAACGTCGGCCGAACCGTCCGGCTTGCGGAACCCCATGGTCTCCGCGGCGCGGGCGATCTCGGCATCAATGTCGGCCTGCGTCACGGTCCGCTTTTCGCGGGCGAGCGCCTGCTCGATCAAGCGACGGGTGATCAGGATCTCCAGCACGTCGCGGCCATGGCGTTCGACACAGACTGCCCGCACGGCCTCGATCTCGATCGGCTGACCGTTGACGCGTGCCGCTACCTGAGGAGTGGCAGCGGACTTCACTGCGTCGTTCATCACGTTTTCCACAGTGGAGGCGTCTTGCAAGGTACGGAAGACTTCTCCCGAAGCTGATCGGCTCTTGCGTTCCCGGAGTTCTTCCAGGAGGCGGGGCCGCGCGTCGTCGAGTTTCACATCGGCGGCAGGCAGCCGGTCCTCGCATTTCACGACGATGAACTGATCGGCCACCTGCACCACCGGCGAGATGTCACCCGGCCGCAGCGCAAATACCACCCGCTCGAATCCCGCGTCGCCGGAATGGCGGCGGATGGGTTGCACCCAGCCATTCGCGCTGGCGCTGCCCACGTCGACGGAATGCTGCCGGGCCAGGCCGCCAAAATCATCGGGGGCGGTCAACGCCTTCACCCGCAATTCCTCGGCCTCTTTCTTGGTGCGCGACACGAGAATCCGGGCCTTGACCGCGTCGCCGAACTGGTTTTCAAAAGCGTGCTGCACCTCTTCGGGCGTCGGCTCGATGCCGGCATGGGCCAGACGCCGCAGGGCGAGCATCGGCCAGACGATGTCATCCGAGTATTGCCGCGGGGAGATTCCGCGTTCCTGCTCGATCAGGCTGATCCACTTGTCCCTAGGCACGCTGAACCGCTTCGCCATGGCGTCGATCTCGGCATCGACGTCCTGCGGCGTGACGGCGATCCCGTGACGACCGCAGGCCTGCGAGATGATCTCGCGGTTGACCATCACCTCCAAGACGGCGTTGCCGTGACGGCTGAGGCACTCGGCGGCCAGCTGAGGCTCCGTGACTTCGGCACCGTTGACGAGCGCCATCACGCGGTCGGCGGGGCCGTCTGGCAAGGCACCCTTGCCCGCCGTCGCGGTGTTTTTGGCAGCGATCACCGCAGGCGACCGCGGCGGTTTCGCATCGGCTCGCGGCGACCCGGAAAGGCCGCGCCACAGCACGCAGGCGACGATCACGAGCACCGCCCCCGCGAGTTCACGGGTTGGACCTAACCGACGGCCAGAAAGTCGCTCGCCGAGCCTTTGCCACCACTGTCTCATCGCGCTGCCCTCCTTGGCATTTACTGACAACCCTTGGAAAATAGGTGCGTTTGCGAACTGGATCAAGGTGAGCGTTGCACGGGGTTCTTCTGGCACTTACCCTCCAACGTGGTTCGATCCGGCTTTTTCAGCAGCAACGGCCCATGAATTCCCCCCAGTCTTCGTCCTCTCGCAGTTCTTCGAAAGACCCAGCTCTCCAGCCGGGGGGCCCCGGCTCGCCAACATCCCCACACCACCCAAAGTGCCTCGCCGTCCTGGGGCTGTTGCCCCCAGTCACCACGGAAGACGTTAAGCAGGCCTACCTCGTCAAGGCGAAGGCGATGCACCCCGACCGCGGGGGCGATCCGGAGCAGTTCATCCTGCTGCAGAAGGCATTCGAGGAGGCGAACGAATTCGTGCAGTTCAAGGCGGGCAAGCTGGAATGGCTGGCGTCGAAGATCGAGGCCTATTCACAGCAGCAGGATGTCGTGAGCGAAACGATCGAACGCGGCGGGGAGGTGGAAATGGAGGAAACGGATTGGCTCCGCAAGTCGTTCGGTGAAGACTTTGGCCACGTGGCCGACAAACTCGTATCCGTGCGACTCCGGGGGCCCGCCGCGGACGATGTGTTCGCGATCCTCCTGGGATTTCGCGCGGATTCCCTGATTGATCTGGCCGTGCTCGATCTTGCGGGCGGCAGGCTCACCGACGAGGGGCTCCTCCAGCTCAAAGGGCTGAAGAACCTGCGGTCCCTCGACCTACGGGGAACGGCTGTCGGAAAATTGGCGGCCGAGGTGCCATCCTGGTTTGAACGGCTCGAATTCCTCGGCCTGCCTGCCGGTGCGGTCGGTCTCTTTTCGCGGATGACCATGCCACGCCGCGTGAAACTGGCAATCGGCACCACGGCAGACTAGCCTCTTCCATGAACATCATCCATATGCCCCGCCGCACATCATCCGTTTCGTTGATCGGCATGGGATCGGCCATCTGTATGGCATGGTTTGCCGTCTCTGTCTCGAGCCCGACCCGCGCCGAGGAGCCACCCGTGCAGACCCCAACAGCCACCGCCAGGGAAAACGGCGGAGCGAATTCCGAGATCACCATGGCCTACGAGGAACGTTCCGTTCGCGTTGCCGAGGGGAACGAGACGGTCGAGTTTCGCTATCGCTTGCTCCGCCCCGAGCCTGCCAGCGGCAACGGGCGATCCGGAGGTCGCCATCCGCTCGTGCTCTTTCTGCATGGGGCGGGAGAGCGGGGCAATGACAACGCCAAACAACTCAAGTATCTGCCGACATGGCTGGCCGATCCGGCCGTGCGGCAGCGGCACCCGTGCTTCGTGCTCGCTCCACAGTGCCGAATGGACGAGCGGTGGGTGGATGTCTCGTGGGCCGACGCGAAGAGCACGCCGCAGCCCGCCACCCCCACCATCGATCTGTCGGCTGTGATTCAAGCCCTCGAGGAGACGATCACGCGGGAGCAGGTCGATCCGGCCCGCATCTACCTGACGGGCCTCTCGATGGGCGGCTTCGGCACGTGGGATCTGGCGGCTCGGATGCCCAACCGCTTCGCCGCCATCCTGCCTGTCTGCGGCGGCGGAGATGACGATGTCGCAGGCCGCATCGCGGCACTGCCGATCTGGTGTTTTCATGGCGATGCCGACACGGCCGTGCCGGTGGAGCGGTCTCGCTCCATGATCGCGGCCGTGAAGGCGGCCGGTGGCCGTCCCATCTATTCCGAACTGGCGGGAGTGGGCCACGATTCGTGGACCCCGGCCTACCGGGATGGGTTCGTGCTCGACTGGCTCTTCAGCCAGCGAAAATAGGGACGGGAGCGATTTTTCGGTCGGCCGAGGTGATACCTCTCTCGTCCGAGGAGGGGCACGGTTGCTTCAAAAAAATCGCTCCCGTCCCTATTTTCTTTCACTCAGGAAAGAGCCGAGTCGAGAGGTAGCGCTCGCCGAGATCGGGCAGGACCACCACGATCATCTTGCCGGCGTTCTCGGGCCGCCGCGCCACCTGCAGGGCGCCCCAGGCTGCCGCCCCGCAACTGATGCCGCACATCAATCCTTCTCGCTTGGCCATCTGCCGCGCCGTCTCCATCGCATCCTCGTCGTCGACCTTGACCACCTCGTCGATGATGTTGAGGTTCAGGATGTCAGGGATGAAGCCCGCGCCGATGCCCTGGATCGTGTGACGCCCCGGCTTGATTGGCTCGCCAGCAAGTTTCTGCGAGATCACCGGGCTGTTGGCCGGCTCGACGGCCACGACCTTGAGGTCCGGCTTCTTGGCCTTGAGCGCCTCGCCGCAACCGGTGATCGTGCCGCCCGTGCCCACGCCGCAGACGAGAATGTCGATCTGCCCCTCGGTGTCTTCCCAGATTTCCGCGGCCGTCGTCCTGCGATGAACCTCGGGGTTGGCCGGGTTCTTGAACTGCTGCGGCATGAAAAACTGGCTGCTCAAACGGCTGATCTCGTCGGCGTGGCGGACCGCGCCGGGCATGCCTTCGGCGGCGGGCGTCAGCACGAGTTCGGCCCCAAGCGCCTTGAGCATCCGCCGGCGTTCGAGGCTCATGCTCTCCGGCATGGTCACCCGCAGTTTGTAGCCGCGGGCGGCGCAGACATAGGCCAAGCCGATCCCGGTGTTGCCGCTGGTGGGCTCGATGATGATCGTGTCGGGGCCGATCAGCCCATCGCGTTCGGCGGCATCGACCATCGCGGCGGCGATGCGGTCTTTCACGCTCCAAAGCGGATTCATGTTTTCGATCTTGCCGACCACAGTCGCCACGCAGCCTTCTGTCACCCGCCGCAGGCGGACGAGCGGCGTCCTGCCGATGCACTGGGTGATGTCGTCACGAATACCTGCCGGCAAAGTGGGCGTGCTCATAAATGCACCTGTGGGGGCGAGTTCGAGGGAATCATTACCATGTTTACGATCGGACTCATGGAAGAATAAACTTCAGTCTGTCGCCGCGTAAAGAGCGGCTGGAGACGAATCGAAAGGGACCTGACAGGCTCTGGTGGGAGCCATTCCATGCCCCAGGATCGGCACGCAGACGCCCCGCATGTTGACCGCCCCCTCCGGCCATGAACCAGGCCCGGGCAGCGTGCGTATGCCAGGAGCCGAATCCTCGTACCAGGACTTGCAAAGGACGCCGCGATTACCACGCTCTACGCCGAACTGTCGGATCAGACTCCCGCCGCGGGCAAGAATCCCAGCGTTCCGTCAACGCCGCCGCTCCCCCCGCTCCCGCCCGCCGTACGGCACTCGCTCGATCGGGCGGGGCTCAACCACCGGCCGATCCTGCTCTCGGTCGACACCGACGTGGCGTTGGACGGCCGCCCCGCCAGGGAATGGCTTGTCGTCACGCCCGACCACCTCTCCGTGATCCCCGAACAGACTTTGCCACTGGCTGCGCCGGTGGAGGGGGCTGTCGCCGGCAGCCCCTTACGAAGCGTGCCCTGGGAAGGCATCGATCAGGTGCGGACGAGCGCCGGCGTGGGGGGCGGCACGTTGCAGGTGCGCGATGGGGGCGACTGGGTCGATCTGGTGCGGTATTCCAACGCCATGGCGACACGGTTTCACAAGGTGTCGCGGGCTCTGGAGCAGGCACGCGACGCGGCCCCAGCCAACGGCAAGCCGCTGGCCATGCTGCCCGGCTGGAGCGACGGCGATGCCCGCACGGGGCCTCTCGATCCGCCACGGTGTCCGTCCTGCAGCCTCAGGCTCGCGACCCGTGACGACACCTGCCCACGGTGCATGCAGAAGGGGCAGATCCTGCGGCGCGTAGGGGAACTGCTCCGCCCCTACACCCGCGGCGCGATCCTGCTGTGCATGCTGACGCTTCTGGGCGTCGTGGCCGAACTCGCGCCCCCCAAACTGCAGCAATACATGGTCGACAACATCCTGTCGGGGCGGGCCGATGCGGCGACGACCCCGCCCGACTTCAAGACGGCGCTCCTGGTTGTCGTCTTGGCGCTGGCCCTCTCCCGCGTGCTGCTCTCGGTGGTCGGCATTCTCAAGGGTCGCCTCGCCACCGATATCGGCACGGGCATCACTGCGACCCTGCGCGACGAGATGGTGAACAAACTGCAGAGCCTCTCGATTGCCTACTACGACCGTCACCAGGTCGGATCGATGATCAGCCGCGTGGCCCACGACAGCGAGGCACTGCACGGCCTCATGCACCAGATCACCGGAGGCTTCCTGCTGCAGATCGTGCAGCTTGTCGGCGTGGGCGCGATGCTCGTCTGGATCAATCCCAAGCTCGCGCTGTTCACGCTCATTCCGGTGCCCTTGGTGATCCTCGGCTCGTGGATCTTCTGGCGGCATGTCTACCCGCGGCACTACCGGCTCTGGGACGCCTCGAGCAAGCAGATGGCGGCCCTCTCCGGCATGCTCTCCGGTATCCGCGTCGTGAAGGCCTTCTCGCAGGAATCGCGGGAGCGAGACCGCTTCCATTCCGCCAGCGATCACCTCCGCCATTGGCGGCAATGGGTCGAACACACCAACACCACCTATGCCGCATCGATGCAGATCGTGTTCGGTCTCGGCGGGCTGATCGTCTGGTACGTCGGTGGGCGGGATGTGATCGGCGGCCAGATGACGCTGGGCCAACTGATCGCCTTCCTCGCCTACCTGGCGATGTTTTATGCCCCTCTGGGCGCCCTCTCGAACTTCACGACCTGGCTGACGAGCTTTCTCTCGGGCAGCCAGCGGGTGCTGGAGCTGCTCGACACGCCGGCCCTGATCACGGAGCCAAAGGAGCCGGTGGCCTGGGAGAACGTCCGCGGGGCGATCCGCTTTCAGGACGTCACGTTCGGCTACGACCGCAACCAGCCGGTGCTCCGCGACGTGTCGTTCGACGTGCGGCCGGGGGAGATGGTGGGGATCGTGGGGCGGAGCGGCTCCGGCAAGACCACGCTCGTCAGCCTGCTGTCGCGATTTCACGACGTGCAGGAGGGAAGCATCACGGTCGACGGCATCGACATCCGCGACCTGTCGATGCACGACCTGCGCGAGAAGCTGGGCGTCGTCTTCCAGGAATCGTTCCTCTTCCGGGGCACGATCTGGAAAAACCTCTCCTACGGCCGACCGCAGGCGACGATCGAGCAGGGCCTCGCGGCCGCGAAGGCGGCCGGCGCCCACGACTTTCTCTGCCGCCAGCCGCTGGCCTACGAAACGCTCCTGGGCGAACACGGTGCCGGCCTGTCAGGCGGCGAAAAGCAACGTCTCTCGATCGCGAGAACGCTGCTTTACGATCCCCGGGTGCTCGTGCTCGACGAGGCGACGAGCAACATCGACGCCGAGGCAGAGAAGAGCATCCAGGAGGCGCTCGCCGTCCTCGTCCGCGGCAGGACGACGATCGCCATCGCCCATCGGCTCTCCACGCTCCGCAACGCCGACCGCATCCTCGCCTTCGATCGTGGCCGGCTCGTCGAGCAGGGCACCCACGCCGAACTGCTCGCTGCCGATGGCATCTACGCCCGCCTCGTGCGGATCCAGACCCAGGTCTCGAAGCAGCCCACGGTCGACACCCTGCTCGTGGAGGAGAAGACCGGGCCCGGACGGCCCGCACCGGATGCGGCGCAGGAGCCCACAAGGCCGCCCACCGCCACCTGCATCGAGTGGCTCGACCCGCATGAGCACAGCTTCGCGATCGGCTCACATGAGCGGATCGAGCTCTGGAAAGACGACACGCGGATCGCCGCTGGAATCTTCGTGGTCCGCACGTTCCCGGCCACGCATCCGGAGGGCTATCTCTCGGTCCGTGGCTGGGGCGAGACGGGCGAGGAGGTCGAACTGGGGATGATCAGGACGCTCGACGGCTGGAGCGACGCCAACGCGATGGTCGTGCGGACGGCACTGACGCGGCGATCGCTGGTGCGAACGATCACGCGGGTGCATAGCGTGAAGCTCGCCCATGGCTACCTCGATCTCGACGTGGAAACCGAGGCCGGCCGCCAGGCCTTCACGATGCGGTGGACGCAGAGCCAGGCGATCGACTTCGGTGCCGACGGCAAGATGCTGGTCGACACGGAGGACAACCGCTGGGTCGTCCGCGACGTGGACGATCTCCCGAAGCCCGATCACGAGCGGTTCCTGCAGTACATCTACTGGTGACCACAAAGCAGCCGGCCCGGATCGGCGGGGCCGATCCGGGCCGGTCTTGTGTTGAGCAGGCGAGCGGCATGACGCCGCCCAACCGCATTACTTGCCGAGCTTCGAGAGGGTCTCGATCATCGGCGTGACGGTGGGGCCAAGGATCTCCTTGACGCCGGGAATCGCCATGACGGTGTCGATCACCTTCTGCAGGACGCCCATGTTCTTCACGACCAGTTCCGCGATCGTCGAACGGCCGGCCTCCGGCAGCGCGACGGTCGACTTCTGCAGCGACTCGAGCACCGGGGCATAGTCGTTCAGTTGCGGGATCGCAGCCCGGGCCGAGGCCTCGTCGGTCACGGTGCCGAACACCTTGCCGAGGTTGCCAAACAGACCGGTGAGGTTCTCGCCTACCTTCAGGGCTTCGGCCATGCCGGGGGCCAATGCGATCGTCTCCTCGACGACGTCGGCGACGACCTTCTTGCCCTCCATTTCGACGGCCTCGGTCCGATCAACGACCAGGGGGCCTTCCTGACGAACAGTCTCGTTGACCACGACGGCGCGGGGCGCCGGTGCCGGCTTCGGCCACAACGCCCAGCCCACGAGGCCCAACAGGGGCAGCAGCAGCAGCGGCAGCCACGACGGGAACGCCGAGGCGGGCTCGTCATGCCGGTGCGCGCCGCGGGTCTCCTCGGCACGCCGCGGCGAGGCCGAGGTCGTGTCGAAGTCGGCGAGCGACAGGCCACGCGGCAGCGCCGCCTTGATGTTGCTTTGCTGCTCCGAGAACAGCCGCATCAGGCCGGCCGCATCGGGCTTGGCACCCTTGAACGAGTTCGCGACCGCGCCCAGCACGATCGGGGCGAGATAGGTAAGCAGCGTCTTCATGATGCCGGGCTGCATGCCCGCGAACGAAGCGATCGTGCTCACAAGGCCACCCAGGTTGTTGCCGAGCAACGAGGTGAGCAGGCTGCCGCCGATGCTGCCCAGGCCCGAAGCCTGACTGCCGCCCAGAAGACCGGCGAGGTTGCCGAGCGTCTTGAGGTCAAGACCGCCCAACGAGGTAGCCAATGTGTTGGCACCGCTGTTGGTCGAGGCCAGCTTGGCAAACGCGGTCAGCAGTGCCGGCACGGCGGCGTTGGTGGCGGAACGGGTCTGTGCCTCGTTCGTGCCGGTCAGTCCGGCCAACTTGCCCAGCACGTCGCCGGTCAATTGGCTTGTCACAAGATCCACAAGATTCATAATCGCTCATCTCCAGAAGGGAAGGAACCACGGAAGGTCTGTCACAACATGGCACGTCTTCCCTGACGAGCATGCAAAGGCCGTTCCCGATTCCCCGCAAAACGGGGACTCGTACCGCCGGCCTTGGGCAATTGTCTTACGGCGTTGCAGGGGGCGATGCAAGTAGCCGGTAAAGTCGGCGTAATAGCCAGTCCCCGCGGTACCGTTGCGAGCGGACACACGATGTTTTTCAGGCGTTTTTCAGCCCTATAAAATCGCCAGAGGGTTGCGGCGTTCCTCCATCGTGCCCCGGGTCACGCCCACGCGGTTGGATGCCTTGAGCCGGCCCCACACCTCGCGGCCGGTCGTTCTCCCGGCGAGCAGTTCTCGGTAGCTGCGGATGATGTCGCCGATTGTCTCCGCTGACTCGTCGAGCAGTTCCACGCGGTAGTGACGGACGCCGCGGGCCAGCAGCGTCGGCACCGCCTCGGCGGCGCTCTGCGGCACGGCGTTGAAGAGCGTGTTGCGACAGCCCACGTCGGCGGTGAGCGGGTGCTCCACACCGATCCGGTCGCGGAGCTTCACCGAGTGGTCATCGCACGGCCGGCCGCAGTTGGTCTTGTTGGTGCCCGGCGACAGCACCGCACAGAACACACAGTGCTCCATGTGGAACATCGGCATGTGCTGGTGAATCACCACCTCCAGCCACTCCGACGGCGTCGCTGCCACCAGCGCCAGTGATTGTTCGCGATTGAGGTCGTACGACGCGGTCACCCGCCCGAGCCCCTCCTCCATGAAGAAGGCCGCCGTCAATTCATTCGTGACATTCAGCGAAAAATCGCCGACGATCGGCACGCCCTGCTCGCGAAAGAATCGCAGGCCGCCGACATTGCGGACGAGCACGCCGTCGGGCTGGGACTTGACCATGAGCCGAAAGATGCCCAGCTCGTCGGGCTTCTGAATCCGGGGCGTGGCGAGATGGATGGTGGCGGCGTGTGCATGTGCCAGTTCCACCGCCTCGCGATACTGGCGAATGTCGGCGAAGTCGGCGTAAAAGCTTCGTTCGCCAAGTTCGAGCACGTCACGCAACTGCGAGAGCGACCGCACCAAAACATGCAGCGCGACCATCTCGGTTTTGCCCTCTCCGCTGTCAGCTCTTCGCTGTCCGCTTTCCGCTTTTGCCAACACACCGCGGTTGATCCGCCGCGGCGGCAGCGCCACCACCGCCTCCTCCAGCCGGGCGACGAGTTCGTGCCGGAGCTTTCCGAGCACGCTGTGCGGCACCATCGGCCCGCCCGTGATGTCGGCCGTGAGCGACTTCAGTTCGAAGGGCGTGCCCCCCAGCCGTGCCAGTTGCGCCTGCAGCGTCTCGGCGGTCAGCGAGTGTTTTGTAGCGGCGACCGTGGGCTCGTCCGATTCGATCTCGCAGCGATCTCCGCCAGACGTCGTGGCCACGATCCGCACCGGCCCGCCCGTGGCCACCGTCACGTGCAGGTCGATGGGCATCCGGCGCACAGGATCAGTCGACGCGAAGGTCTTGCGCAGGCGGGCGGTGAGATGGGGATCGTCGGTTTTCCAGACCGTTTGCCCTGGCTGAACGTTGTCGAAATCGACCGCCCCGTGGCCAAACGTCAGCTCCACCTGTCCGCTCGCCACCGCCTCGGTGAGTGACTCCCCGCCCTGAAACACCTCGTAGACGCGGCCACCCTCCGGGTCGTCGACCGGCTGGCCGCAGTCGAAGGCCACGCCGTCGCCCCGTTTCACGCCGGCCACGAGGTCGACCACCGCGCGGCCGCGTCGGACGGCCACGACAGTACCGAGCTTCACCCCGCGTTTCGCGCTGCTGGTGGCAGGCACGAGCATTTTATGGTCGCAGCCCTGAAGCCAGCCTGGCGAGAAGCCGCGGGAGAACGACAGCTCCATCTCCTCCACGTCGCGCGACGTGAAAGCGACCGGCTGAGCCGCCACCGCTGCATCGATCGCGGTGCGGTAGTGCTTCGTGATGTTGGCGACGTATTCCGGCGTCTTGAGCCGTCCTTCGATCTTGAACGACGCGATGCCCGCGGCGATCAGTTCCGGCGCCAGCGCATAGGCGGCGAGATCCTGCGGCGAGAGCAGGTATTTCTGGTCGCCGAGATCGACGTCCTTGCCATCACAGACGAGGTCGTAGGGCAGCCGGCACGCCTGGGCGCACTGCCCGCGGTTGGCGCTACGGCCGCCGAGCGACTCGCTCGTGAGGCACTGTCCTGAATAGGCGACGCACAGCGCGCCGTGCACGAACACCTCGAGCGGCATCGACGTCTCGCGGCGGATCGCGACGATCTCGTCGATGGAGAGCTCTCGCGCCACGACGACCCGCTCCATGCCGAGTTGCTCGGCCAAGCGAATGCTCTCGGCACTGGTGAGCGTCATCTGCGTCGAGGCGTGCAGCGGCAGATCGGGGCAGATCGACCGGATCAGCCGGGCGGCGCCGACATCCTGCACGAGCACGGCATCGACGCCCGCCTCGGCGACCGCCACGATCAGCTGTTCGAACTGCGGCAGTTCGTCGCTGAAGACGAGCGTGTTGAGCGTGGCGTAGCCCTTGAGCCCGCGGCGATGGAGCGTGGCCATGAGCCTGGGCAGGTCGGCGACCGCGAAATTCGTGGCCCGGGCCCGCGCATTGAAGCCGGTATCGAGACCGAAGTAGACGGCGTCGGCACCGTTTTCGATCGCAGCGCGGACGCAGTCCCAGTCACCAGCGGGCGCGAGGAGTTCGGGGGCGGCGGGCATGGAGGGATTATACGCCACGGTTTCCGCCCTCCCGTGGGGACGGGATTTCATCATGTCCAATGCATGTGCAAGTTGAAAACTCGCACCCACGAGTCAAAACGTGCGCATTTCAGAATCAACCGAAATCACTCGTCGTTGCCGCGGAGCTTGGCGAGCACCGTGTAGTCCTCGAGCGTCGTCGTGTCGCCGACCGTCTCCTTGCCCGCGGCGATGTCACGCAGCAGCCGCCGCATGATCTTGCCGCTGCGGGTCTTCGGCAGCGTCGCCGAGAAGTGGATGTCGTCGGGAGCAGCCAGGGCGCCGATCTGCTGGCGGACGTGTTTTCGCAGCGCGTCTTTGAGCGCGTTCACGTCGTCCGGCTCACCGCCCTTGAGCGTCACGAACACCGCCACGGCCTCCCCCTTGACGTCGTGCGGACGGCCCACGGCCGCCGCCTCGGCCACCAGCGGGTGGCTCACCAGGGCGCTTTCAATCTCGATCGTGGAGAGCCGGTGGCCGGCGACGTTGAGCACGTCGTCGATCCGCCCCATGATCCAGTAGTAGCCATCGGCATCCTGCCGGGCGTTGTCGCCGGCCAGATACTTCCCCGGCACGCGTGACCAGTAGGTCTCGCGAAACCGCTCGTCGTCTCCCCAGATGCCGCGGAGCATGCCGGGCCACGGCTTGGTCATCACGAGCCAGCCCCCCTCGCCCTGCTCGACCGGGTCGCCGGCAGCATCGACGATCTCGGGGCAGACGCCAGGGAGCGGCAGCGTGCAACTGCCGGGCTTCGTCGGCGTGCAGCCGGGCAACGGGCTCATCATGATGCCGCCCGTCTCGGTCTGCCACCATGTGTCGACGATCGGGCAACGTTTGCCGCCGATCACCTCGTGGTACCACATCCAGGCCTCGGGATTGATGCCCTCGCCCACGGTGCCGAGCAGCCTCAGGCTCGAGAGATCGCGGCCCTCGATGTGCTGCATGCCCCACTTCATGAAAGAGCGGATCGCGGTCGGGGCGGTGTAGAAGATCGTCGGCTTCTCCTGCTCGATAATCTCCCAGAAGCGGCCCTCGTGCGGGGCGTTCGGGGCCCCCTCGTAGATCAGGATGCTGGCGCCCGCGGCCAGGGGGCCGTAGGTCACGTAGCTGTGGCCCGTGATCCAGCCGCAGTCGGCGGTGCACCAGAAGAGGTCGTCGTCGCGCAGGTCAAACACCCACTCGGACGTCGTCTTCGCCCAGAGCAGATAGCCGGCGGTCGTGTGCTTGATGCCCTTCGGCTTTCCGGTCGAACCGCTGGTGTAGAGGATGAAGAGCGGCGACTCCGAATCCATCGCGGCGGGGGGCGTGTCTGTGGGCATGCCGGCCACGAGGTCATGCCACCAGACGTCGCGGCCCGGCACCATCTCGACCGGCTGGCCGGTCCGCTTGAGCACGATCACGTGCTTCACGGTCGGCGATTTCTTGAGTGCCTCGTCGACATTTTTCTTGAGGGGCAACTGCGAGCCCCGCCGCCAGCCGCCGTCGGCGGTGATCACGGCCACGGCCTTGGCATCCTCGTTGCGGTCGGCGATCGCCTCGCTGGAAAACCCGCCGAAGATCACGGAATGCACGGCGCCGATCCGGGCGCAGGCGAGCATGGCGATCACGAGTTCGGGCGTCATCGGCATGTAGATCGAGACGACGTCGCCAGCCTTGATCCCGAGGTTCTTGAGGCCGGCCGCACACCGGCAGACCTCCGCGAGCAGTTCACGGTAGGTGTAGGTGCGGCGTTCGCCCGTTGGCTCGCCCACCCACACCATGGCTGTCTTCTCACCCCTGCCGGCGGCAACATGCGCATCGAGGCAGGCGACCGAGGCATTCGTGTGGCCGTCCACAAACCACTTTGCCGTCGGTGGCTGCCAGTCGAGAACCTTCGAATAGGGCTTCATCCATGGGAGCAGTTGGGCGCGGGCGTGCCAGAAGCCTTCGGGGTCGCGGGCCGCCTCGTCGTAGATCCGCTGGTAGTCCGCGAGCGAACCGATCCGGGCGCGGGAGGAAAACTGCGCCGACGGCGGAAACACCCGGCTCTCCTGCATGACGCTAGCGACCCTGCCGGCAGCCTTTTGTGGCTCGGTCATAAAATGCTCCCCTGCGATTCGGGCACACGGACAAAAAAAGTTTGGCTCGCAGCCCTCAAGAAGAACATCCGCGGGCCCGTCGGGCAATGGGGCGTTTCAGCCTCGGGCTGCAGCCTCGTCGAGGCAGCGGCCTGAGAACGGACTCGCCCGCTCGGCCGCGTCGCCGAAGCTGATGCCAAGGGCCCGGGCCGCCTGCACCGCCGAACTGGCGGGATCGACCCGCGACAGCGTACGGATCGCGGCGGCAATCGGCACGCTCTCGATGTTGGGCGGCCGGTAGCAGACCATCTCGCCAAACCGCCCCTCATGGATGAGGCGGACCGCGTGGGCGCCAAACTCCGTGGCCAGCACACGATCGAACGTGGTCGGGTTGCCGCCGCGCTGCAGGTGGCCGAGCACGACGTTCCGCACCTCGCGGTCGAGCCGTCTGCCCACCTCGGCCGTCACGATCGCCCCGATGCCGCCGAGCTTGACCTGTTGGTGATACCCGGCGGCCTCGGCGTTCGCATCCGTCTGGTGCACCGTTCCAACCTCGGGCAGGTGGGCCCCTTCGGCCACGACGATGAGCGTGAACTTCTTGCCTTCGGACTCGCGCTCGCGAACCTTGCGGCAGACGTTGTCGAACGTCCAGGGAATCTCCGGCAGGAGAATCACGTCACCGCCACCGGCAATCCCCGCGTGGAGGGCGATCCAGCCGGCGTGCCTCCCCATCACCTCGAGCACCATGATCCGCTCGTGGCTGGCGGCGGTGGTGTGGAGCCGGTCGAGTGCGTCGGTGGCGCAGGCCACCGCCGAGTCGAAGCCAAACGTGAAGGCGGTGGCACCGAGGTCGTTGTCGATCGTCTTGGGCACGCCGACCACGGGGATGCCGTGTTCATGGAGTTGCTGGGCGATGGTGAGCGAGCCGTCACCGCCCACGCAGATCAGCCCGCAGATTGAGAGTTGGCGGACGGTGGTGGCCACCTCGGCGAGCAGCGCGGGATCGAGGTCGACACGCTGGTCCTCGCCGACGGTGGCGGAAAACCGCCCCTTGTTGGTCGAACCGAGGATGGTACCGCCCTGGGTGAGGATGCCGGCGGTGTTCCGCGAGTTGAGCGGCATGTAGCTGACGGGGTCGACCAGTCCCTCGTAGCCGCGGAGAATGCCGATGCAGTCGTAGCCGAGCCGCTCCGAACTTTTGACGGCCGCGCGGATGACGGCATTGAGGCCGGGGCAATCGCCGCCGCTGGTAAGGATGGCGATGGTGGGCTTGTGGGGTGGCATACGGAGGAACTGTATCGCGTGCGACTCGTGGCTGGCATGGCCTGCGCTGCAATCGACGTGCGCGAGCCCGGTGGATAAACGCTCATGCTATGCTATCACGCCGACCGCGGCGTGAGTGGGCGGTTGACACGCCGACAGGCACATGACTCTCAACACAGTCCGCAACTCTCTCGCTGCAAACAAAGAAGCCCCCATGGCTCGGCAGACCACACGCGTCGCCATGCTCGGCTGGACAGCCGCCCTCCTTGCTCTGGTCGCCCTCGCCTGGTGCACAGGTACCGGCCGTTGGTCCGCCGCCGATTGGAACACCCCCACCCAATATCTCGACGGCTTCTATAGCGATACAACCTGGACCCTCGCCGGCATGAAGGCCACCGCCGACGGCCACAACTGGCCGCTCTTCTGGAAAACCGTCCCCGAACTCGGCGCTCCCTTCGATGGCAACTGGACCGACTGGCCATCGATCGAAGAACTCCCCGGACTTTTTTTCGGTCTTCTTGGCAAAACCTTCGGCCTCTTCGCCGGGCTCAACCTTTCCTTGCTGATCGGCCACCTGCTTGCCGCCGCCACGATGTTCCTCGTCGCCCGATCACTCGATTGCTCAGGGCCCTGGGCCTTCGTCGCCGCCCTCGCCTACGGACTCGCCCCCTCCATCTTCGCCCAATCTCCCCACCACATCACCGTCGCGTACGCCTGGCACATCCCGCTCTTCCTGCTCGTCTGGAAATGGGTCTCCACCGACACCGGCCTCACCTTCCACACACCCCGTTTCTATTGGGCCCTCGGCATCGCCTTCCTCACCGGCCTTCAAAACGTCTACTACACCAACATCCTCTGCCAGCTCACCCTCCTGGGGGCCTGCTTCCTTTCGCTGCACACCGGAGACCGTAGGCCGCTCAAGACAGCCTTCGCCGTCATTGGCGCCGCGGCCGCCGCATTCGCCCTCATGAATCTCGACACCTGGACGTTCAAGGCCGTCCACGGCCCGAACACGGGCGCCGTCGTCCGCGAATACAAATGGCTCGAAATCTACGGGCTCAAGCTGGTCGATCTGGTGGTACCGCCGACCACCCATCACTTCCATCTCTTCGCCGATTTTGCGAGGGCCCATCGTGCAGCCGCACCGCTGCAGGACGAAGGCTCCTACCTTGGAATCGCCGGCCTCGCCGCCCTTGGCCTGCTTGTCGCCACGGCCATCTCAGCCGTCGTTCGAAACCGGGCCAACTCGATACCCCTGGAGGCCTGGCAGGTGCTCTGGATCGTACTCTGCTTCTCCACCGGTGGCCTGAACTCGATTCTCGGTGCCCTCGGCTTCACCCTCTTCCGCACCGGCTGCCGCTACAGCATCGTCATTCTTGCCATCGCACTGCTCTACGCCGCGCAGCGGCTCACCGCGCTGCAGCGAGCTGCCGCGTTTCGCACCGACCCCGAAACACTGCGGATCGGGATACTGACAGCGGCTGCTGCGGCCAGCCTCGTTGTCCTATGGGACCAGGTGCCGCGCGCCCCAACACGCCAGCAGACGGCCACGATAGCCCGCCAGGTGGAGGCCGATCGGGAATTCGTTGCCCGAGTGGAAGCGGCCCTGCCACCGAACGCGATGGTGTTTCAGTTGCCGATCATGGAGTTTCCCGAGGCACCGGTCCCAGGCGTGCCTCCCTACGACCACCTCCGTCCCTATCTCTACAGCCGCCAGCTGCGGTTTTCGTTCGGCGCGATGAAGGGCAGGCAGCGTGAGCAGTGGCAGAAGGAACTCGGCCAGATGCCGTTCGAACAGGCCATGGCCCGGATCAAGGAACGGGGCTTCGCGGCGATCTTCATCAACCGGAACGGCTTCCCCGACAAGGGCCGGCAGATCGAGGATAAACTTGTCGAGATGGGCTACTCCGCACCACCGATCCGCAGCGCCGCCGGCGACCTCGCCTGCATCCTCTTGGATGCCCCCGTCGCGAACAAGGACTGAGCCATGGCCGCCAAGCCCTGGCAACAGGCGGCCCTGCTCGCCGGCATCACGTTCGCCGCCTTCTCCGCCACGCTTTCAGCGGACTTCGTCTACGACGCCCGGATGCAGATTCTCACGGGCGACTTCATCCACGACTGGCGCAACTGGCCGGCCGTGCTGAGTGGTCGCGTGCTCGGAATGGACGTGCTCGACTTCAACCGTCCGGCGATGCTGGCCTCGCTCATGCTCGACGCGGCAGTCTGGGGCAAGGAACCTTTCGGCTACCACCTCGCCAGCGTGCTCCTGCACGTGGCGAACGTGCTGCTCATCTGGCTGGCGATCCGAGAGATGACCGGCGCCGAAGGCCGGCTGGAGAAGCTGTTCCCCGCGCTGCTGGCTGCCCTCGTCTTCGCCTTGCATCCGATCGTCACCGAGGCCGTCTGCGAGCCGACCTTCCGCGAGGATCTGTTGGTGGTCGCGTTTTCGCTCTCCGCTCTCGTGCTCGCGATGCGACACGACCCCGCCACGCCCGGCAGCGACATTCGACGCGCAGTCGCCTGCACGCTCTTGTGCCTGCTCGCCATCGCCAGCAAGGAGGCGGGGATCGTCGCCCCGATGCTGTTGGCGGCCTATTGGTGGCTCTTCCGCCGCGGCGAGCCGGCCCGATTCTGGGCCGTCGCCATCGGCGGGGCAAAGCTGATCGTGCTCGCCTTCCTTGCCGCCCGATTTCTGCTCGAGCCCAGCCCGTCGATGATCTTCGAGACGAAACCGCAATACCCTGGCGGCTCCCTGGCCCAGGCCATGCTTCTCGAACCCAGAATCCTCTCGCTCTACGCCCAGCTCATTCTCTTTCCAATCAATCTCTGCGCTGACTATGGGATTGTTTCCGTCGGCCATCTGCCGCTCCCCCTGGCCCTCGTGCTGCTCGCCACGATTGCCGTCGCCGGCACGATCGCGGCCCGACATGACCGTCGCCTGCTCTTCGCGTATGCAATGATCCTGCTGCCGCTGGTGCCCGTGGCCAACCTGATCCCGATCTACCGGGCCGCCGCCGACCGCTATCTCTACCTGCCGATGGCGGGCGTGTCGCTCGTCGTGGCCTGCCTGCTCGATGCCCCCTGGCTCGCCGGGCGGGAACATCTCCGCCAACGGATTCTCGCCGGCTGCATGGCGGCGGTCGCAGTCCTCGGGATGGCCTGCATCGACCGCCAAACGGTATGGGCCAATTCGCTTGCCCTGTGGGACGATTCCTATCGCAAAAACCCAGGCTCGTTCACAAGCGCCGCGGGCCTTGGCGAAGCGCTCTACGAAGCCGGCCGTTTCTCCGAAGCCGAACAATTCACACGCGACGCGATCCGGCTCTCGGACGGGCAGCAAGGGGATGCCTGGGCCACCCTCGCCCTCATCCTCGAGGCCGAGGGCCGCACGACCGACGCCGCCACCGCGCTGGCCAAGGCGTTGGAGATCGACCCTCGGCTCTCCGATCCCGAAGCCCGCGTCAAGGCACTGGCGATGGGGCCGCAGATGGCGGCAGGCCTCAGAAGTCTCCTCGAAAAAGCTGGCCGTGTCGGCTGGCCCAATTCGGAAAAAGAACGATACTAGGCGGCATGGCACGCTCCATCACTCCCGCGCCCGCTTCCGTCGAAACACTCGGCCGTGGGACGGAGGCCAACCGCTGGCGCGACTTCCTGTTCAAGACGGCGATCATCGTGCTCGCAGGCCTGTGGATCTATTCACCCGCCTACCACGGCGACTGGCTCTGGGACGACGACCAGTTGCTCACGGCCAACCCAACCGTGCAGTCAGGATCGCTGCAAGGGCTCGCCAAGCTCTGGTTCAACCCCGACGGCGCCGACTTCTTCCCGCTCTCCTACACCGCACTCTGGGCGCAGTGGCCCTTCTTCGGCGCCCAGCCCACCGGCTACCACGTCACCACCATCGTGCTGCATGTGATTGGCAGCCTGCTGGTCTGGGCCCTGCTTCACCGCATGCGGATTCCTGGGGCGTGGCTGAGTGGCTTGATCTTCGCGATCCATCCCGTCGCCGTGGAGTCGGTGGCCTGGGTGTCGGAAACCAAGAACACGCTCTCGCTGCCGCTGTTTCTGCTCTCCTGCCTCTGCTGGGTCGTGCAGGACGATGAACAAGAAGGCCCGCGTCGAACGCGATTCTACGTGCTCTCGATCGTGTTCTTCCTGCTGGCGATGCTGGCGAAGACGTCGATGGTGGGACTGCCGGTGCTCCTGCTGCTGCACGCCTGGTGGAAACGCGGCACGGTCACGCTGCAGGACGTCATCCGGGCAGCCCCCTTCTTCCTGATCTCGCTGGTGCTCGGCATCATCACGATCCAGTATCAGCACGGCCGCGCCATCGGCGCGGAAAAGATCCTCGTCGGTGGCGTGGCCTCGCGGATCGCCACCGCAGGCATGGCGATCCTCTTCTACCTCAAGCAGATTGTCTGGCCGGTGAGCCTGCTGCCGATCTACCCGCGGTGGGAGGTTGATCCGCCCAAGGTCTGGCAGTTTCTGGCGTGGCCCGTGATCGCCGGCGCGGCCGCGTGGATCTGGGCCAACCGCGGCACGGCCGACCGTCCGGGCTGGGGCCGGCACGCCGCCTTCGGCCTCGGCTTCTTCCTGCTGATGGTGCTGCCGGTGCTCGGTTTCGTCACCATCTCTTACATGCGGATCACGTGGGTGGCCGACCACTTCATCTACCTGCCGATGATCGGCGTGATCGCCCTCATCGGCGCCGCGGCGACACGGTGGTACGACCGGTCGACGGCGTCGGCCCAGGCGCTGATTCTCGCCGGCGGGGCCATCGCGCTGGCTACCTGCGGACTGCTCGCATTTCGCTATGCGAATGCCTGGGGCGGCGAAGACGCCCTCTGGACGCACACCCTCAAGACCAACCACGACGCCTGGCAGGCGCACAACCGGCTGGGTGCCAAGAAATTCTCCCGCGGCGACATCGAGGGCGGCTACTACCACTTCACCCAATCCACCAAACTCCGGCCCGACCTCGGCGAAACGCACAACAACCTCGGCTCGGCCCTCTGCGCCAAGGGCCGTCTCGACGAGGCCATCAAGGAGTTTGCCGAGGCCTGCCGGCTGACGCCACACGTGGCGGCGATGCAGGTGAATCTCGCCAACGCGCTCTTCCAGGCCGGCCGCTTTGCAGAGGCGGCCAGTAAATTTGGCGTGATGCTGGAGAAGGAGCCGAACAATCCGGCCCTGCTCAACAACCACGCCGTCGCGCTCTATCGACAGGGCAACAAGGAGGAAGCGATCCGGCAGTTTCGCAAGGCGTTGGAGATCAATCCCAATCTGAAGGATGCCCGGGAGGGCCTCGCCGTCGCCCTCGGCGAGCGGGCTGCTCCAAACACGGTTATCCAACCGGAAAAACAGCCGCAGCAGGGGCTGGCGGTGCCTGGGCAATCCACGCTCGGACCATCCCCTTCGACGCCGGCCCCCACGAGCAAGTCGTTCGATCCGCTCGGCATCCAAGGCAAGTGAGGTCGGCCAATCGCGTCGATCGGCTCACCCCAGCCATGTCTGCCGGGCAAGTTGCAGCAGTTCACCGATGCTCCGACGGCTCTCGGCGAAGTCCGCCTTGCTGGAGCCGCGCTGCCGGTCGGTGAACGTGATGGGCACCTCCGCAAGCCGGCCGCCAGCCCGATGCACCCGCCAGAGCAGATCCTCCTGGAACGCATAGCCCTGCGCGAATGGCCCGGACACACGGTCGAAGATTGCCAGCCGGACCGACCGATACCCGCTCGACGCATCGCGGACCGGAACCCACAGCACCCAGCGTGTAAACCAGCCGACGAGCCGGCTGGCCACGTGCCGTGAGAGCGGCCAGCCCACCGTTCGTCCTCCCGGCACCCGCCGGGAGCCCACCACCACGTCGGCCGGCCTGCCTCCTGCCGGCTCGAGCGCTGCCAGCAGCCGCGGGATGTCGGCGGGGTCGTGGCTGAAGTCGGCGTCCATGTTGACGGCCACCTCGAATCCATGCCGCCGACCGAGTTCGAAGCCCTCGAGGATGGCGCTGCCCAATCCGCGCCGCCCGCGGCGCACGAGCACATGCAGTCGCGGGTTCGTCTGCGCCCGTGCAAGCGCGATCGCCGCGGTGCCGTCGGGCGAGTCGTCGTCGACGAGAAGCAACTGCAGTTCGTCGGACTGTGCCAGGACCTGCTCGATCAGCGCCGCGACGTTCTCATGCTCGTTGTAGGTGGCCGAAACGACAAGCACGCGGCCCGGAGGCCAGTCGTCGCGCGAATGTTTGTCTGCATCGGATGCCATCATGGACAGACAGGTTAGCCGCCCCGTCGCAGCCGTGCGAACAGCCGCCGGTAGTCACCCAACCGCACGGCCGCGACCACCGGCCGACCGCCTGGCTGCGCCAGCAGATCCTCCTCGATCACGACCATGTCAGCATCGTCCACCTCGGCGGCAGCCGTCGTGGCAAGAGGACCGTGCTCGACCGGTGGCTCCTTGCGGTTGCCTGTTGGAGCGGCCGTTCCGCCTTCCTTCCGCCCGCCGTTGGTGCCTGAGTCCCTCGTCAGCAGGCGGTCGTCCAGTTCCGCCAACTGCCGCACGAGCGCCGATCCCTCGCAGCTCGCCACATGCTTTCGGTGGCTGAAGTCGTTGGGCGACTGCACAAGATAGCGCTCCACGACCCGCTCCTCCTGCGCGAAAAATTCCTGAAATGGATCGGCCGAGGCCTCGAACACGAACTCCACGTCAGGCCCCTGCCAGGGGTCCGCCCGGCCGGCGGCAGGCTGTTCGTGGCCGGCTCGGCCGACGAGTTCGGCGATGTCGGTAAACGGCCGCGTCATGGCATCGTCAGACTCGTCGTCGAGCGGGCCAAATTCGATCACTCCCACGCCGCTGTCGACTCCGTGCTCATGGACCGAGTACCCGTCCGGAAAACCGTCGAACTCGCCGTCCGCGCCACTCTCGGCCGCGCCGTTTGCCGCACAGCCCTCGGCGACCGTGTCGATCGCGGCGAAATCCTGCTGCGGCTCGCGATCGATCATCTGGCCGAGCAACGCCGGCGCCGGCAGCCGCTGGATCTCCTGCCAGGCCACGGCGATGTCGGAGGGTTTCACCCGCCGACCGGCATCCGCCAGCAGCACAAGGGCCTGATCACAGATCTGGTTCATCAGTCGCGGCACGCCGTCGGCAGCGGTGTAGACGGCGTCATCACAACCGCGATCGAAGCATTTGTCCCATTCGAGGCCGGCGGCCTTGGTCTGCGTCCGCAGGTAGGCGACGGTCTCCGCGTGATCGAGCGGCTCGAGATACGACCGCACCGCGATCCGTTGCGCAAAGCTCTCCATCTTGGGGGAACCCAGTCGCTCCTCGAGGGCCGACGGCCCGGCCAGCACGAGGTGGACCGCCGGCAGCGGCGTGGGCATGTTCGCCAGCAGTCGCAACTCCTCGACGAGCCGCAGCGGGAGGGTGTGGGCCTCGTCCACCAGGATCACGAGCCCCGAACCGGCGGTGGCCAGCCGCCGCACCAGCTCCGCCACGGCGATCCGCAATTCGGCTTCATCGATCCCGCGGTAGGGCTGCCCCAGGTCGGCGAGGATCGACTGCCACAGCGCCCGCCGCGTGCAGATCCTCGCGCCGGAGAGGAGGGCCACCTTGAAGTCCTCCGCCACGCTCTCAGCCACCTTCGCCAGCAGCAACGACTTGCCCGTGCCCGGCGGCCCGACCACGAGCGAGATTCCCTCCGCACGCCGGATCGCGCGATCGATCCCGTGCAACGCCGCATCGATCACCCGGCCCGGGTGATAGAACTGCGTCCGCGGAACGGCCATGAAGGGACGGGTGGAGGGGTGCCGACGGGGTTGATGCACGGGGTGAGGTATCCAGAGGTGGCGTTCGCAACTTCCGACCCATCTGATTTCGACCAACGGCCACGCCTTCCTGCACCGTCCTCCGGGCCCGTAGACTTTCCCATGTGGAGAAACAGGCCCGACCAAGACCGGTGGCGCGGGATATGACGCCCGGAGGTGATCGCGTGTTCCATGTGAAGATTTGCGGGGTGACCACGGCCGCCGACGCAGAGATGGTCGCCGCGGCGGGCGCCGACGCCATCGGCCTCAACTTCGTCGAGGGCTCGCCCCGTCACCTCGACCTGGCCCGCGGCCGCGAGGTTGCCGCCGCCATTCCGGCGGGCGTGATCAGGGTGGGCGTCTTCGCCGGCACCGCCGCCGACGAGGTCCGGCGCATCGCTCGCGAGCTCGCCCTCGACGCCATCCAGCTGCACGGCCACCTCGATGGCGTGCAGGCACCGATCGACCCCCCGGAACGCTGCCGTGAACTCGCCGGCCTGCCGGTGATCAGGGCCGTGCGTCTCGATGCCTCGCGGCCCGGCGCCGACGGCCTTGAGGCCGCTCGGCGGTGGATCGCAGCCGCCGCCGCCGCGGGGGCCGTCCCCGCGATGGTGATCGTCGACGCCGCCGTTTCACGTGGCACCGCCCCGGGGCAGCTCGGTGGCACCGGGGAGCTGGTCGACTGGACGGCGCTGGCCCGGGCCGGCTCGCTGCCAGTGCCGATGGCCGTCGCGGGCGGACTCACCCCGGAAAACGTCGCCGAGGCGATCCGGATCACGGGACTCCAGGCCGTGGATACCGCCAGCGGTGTGGAAGCTTCGCCGGGACAAAAAGACCCCCGAAAAGTCCTGGCCTTCGTGACCGCCGCCCGCCGAGCCCTGAAAGCAACGCGATAGATCCCTTTGCGATTTCTGCCGGCCGGCTACCATGAGGCAATCGCGAACATTCTTTTCACCCGTTCCAGGAGCCTTTCCCGTGTCGCAAGTCGAAACCCGCCTGCCGTACAAAGTCGCCGATCTGTCGCTGGCCGATTGGGGCCGCAAGGAGATCATGCTGGCCGAGAACGAAATGCCCGGCCTGATGGCGCTGCGGCAGAAGTACGGTCGCTCGAAGCCCCTCGCCGGTGCGCGGATTGCTGGCTGCCTGCACATGACGATCCAGACGGCCGTCCTTATCGAGACTCTGAAGGAACTCGGCGCGGAAGTGACCTGGAGCAGCTGCAACATCTTCTCCACGCAGGACCACGCCGCCGCCGCCATCGCCAAGGCCGGCTTCCCGGTCTACGCCTGGAAGGGCATGACCAACGAGGAGTTCGACTGGTGCATCGAGCAGACGCTGTTCTTCCCCGACGGCGAGCCGCTCAACATGATCCTCGACGACGGTGGCGACCTCACCTCGATGGTGCACACCAAGTATCCGGAATTGATCGGCGGCATCCGCGGCCTCTCCGAGGAGACGACCACGGGCGTGCACCGGCTCTACCAGATGCATGAGAACGGCGAGCTGAAGCTCCCGGCGATCAACATCAACGACTCCTGCACGAAGAGCAAGTTTGACAACCTCTACGGCTGCCGCGAGAGCCTCGCCGACGGCATCAAGCGGGCCACCGACGTGATGGTGGCCGGCAAGGTGGTGGTGGTCTGCGGCTACGGCGACGTCGGCAAGGGCTGTGCCCACGCCATGAAGGCGCTCGGCGCCCGCGTGATCGTCACCGAGGTCGATCCCATCAACGCCCTGCAGGCCGCGATGGAGGGCTACGAGGTCACGACCATGGAAGAGGCTGCCTCCCGCGGCCAGATCTTTGTGACGGCCACCGGCTGCCGCGACGTGATCCTCGGAAAGCACATCCAGCAGATGCCGAATGACGCCATCATCTGCAACATCGGGCACTTCGACCTCGAGATCGACGTGGCCTGGCTGGAAAACACGAAGGGCGTGAAAAAGGTCGAGATCAAGCCCCAGGTCGACCGCTACACGCTGCCGAGCGGCAACTCGGTGCTCGTGCTGGCCGAGGGCCGGCTCGTGAACCTCGGTTGTGCCACCGGCCACCCGTCGTTCGTGATGAGCACGAGCTTCACCAACCAGGTGCTCGCCCAGATAGCCCTCTGGACGGAAACCGATAAGTACGACATCGGCGTCCACCTGCTGCCCAAGAAGCTCGACGAGGAGGTGGCCCGCCTGCACCTCGACAAACTGGGCGTGAAGCTGACCAAGCTCACCCCCGCCCAGGCCGAGTATCTGCACGTGCCGGTCGAGGGCCCCTTCAAGCCCGAATACTACCGGTACTAAGACCGGCTGGGTTCAACCGGCTCGGCTCGATTCACGGGCGGGGGCGTCGCGATGCGACGCCCCCGCTTTTGTTTTGTGCTGCCGGTGTTTCACGTGGAAACATCGCGGGCTTCTTTGGGAACGCGCGATCGCGTGTGCTACGCTTTTCCGTTCCGCACCTTCCCTCCTCTGACGCACAAAAAAGCATGCCCTCCGTCGCCCCCCTCCGCGGCCTCCGCTACGACCCCAAGCACGTCGGCGCCCTCTCGCAGGTGATCGCCCCGCCCTACGACGTCATCGACGCCTCGCTGCAAACGCGTCTCTACGAGCAGCACCCCGCCAACGTGGTCCGGCTCGAACTCAACCGCGAGGAGCCGGGGGATGATGCCCAGGCGAACCGATACACCCGGGCCGCGAAGTTTCTGAAAACGTGGCGGGAGCAGGGCGTGCTCATGCAGGAGTCCGCGGCGGCCCTCTACGTCTACCACCAGGAGTTCGAGGTCGAGGGACGCAGACACGTCCGCCGTGGCGTGATGGCCCGGGTGCGGCTCGAACGCTTCGGCACCGGCAACATCCACCCCCATGAGGAGACGATGTCGGGCCCCAAGCAGGACCGCCTGCTGCTCACACGGGCCTGCCGGGCCAACCTCAGCCAGGTCTTCGGGCTCTACCCTGATCCAGAGGGTGAGGTGCAGGATCTGCTCGACGCCTCCGTGGCCGGCCAGCCGCCCGTCGAGGCGACCGACCACCTCGGCGTGCGGAGTTGGATGTGGCCCATGACGAATGAGTCGGTCGCCGCCCGGGTGGCGGGCCTGATGGGGCCGAAGCCGGTCTTCATCGCCGACGGACACCACCGCTATGAGACCGCCTGCAACTACCGCGACGAGGTGGCCCGGGAGTATGCCGAGGAGCACGGGGGCGATCCGCTGCCCTCCGACCACCCGGCCAACTTTGTCCTGATGATGCTTGTGGGCATGAGCGATCCGGGTCTGGTCGTGCTCCCCACGCACCGGCTTTTCACGCAGCCGTCCGTGGCCACGGCGGCTGACCTCGCCGCCCGGCTGGGCGACTGCTTCACGGTCGAACCGGCGGGCACGGGCCCGGCCGAGGCCGACAACGTCTGGCTCGAAGTCGAGTCGGAAAATAGCCAGGGCACGCTGGGCCTCTACACGGCCGGCGATCAGGCCTGGACGCTGGCCCGGATCACCCCGGCGGGCCGGGCCCGGATGGAGCAGGTGGCGGGCGACCATGGGGCCGCCTGGCGGAGCCTCGGCGTGTCGATCCTGCACCGTCTCGTGATCGGCGACCTGCTGGGAGCCAAGGAGATTCCCACCCCCGGCTACGTGCACCTTGTGCGGGAGGTTGTGGAGGGCCTGGGGAGCGGCCGTTATCCGTTCGCCGCCCTCGTCATGCCGGCCACGGTGGAGGACATCCGTCTGGTGAGCGAGACCGGCGAACGCATGCCGGCCAAGAGCACCTACTTCTATCCCAAGCTCGCCAGCGGTCTGGTTTTCAACCCGCTGGTCTGAGGGGCTGCCCCGAACCGGTCCCGGCCACCGCCACCCAAGCCGCACAGGTTTCACGTGAAACCGGCAAGCTGCGAAGGCTGGGCAATGAGGGCGGTTTCACGTGAAACCACGTCCATGCGGGGCCGGTTGCTGCCGATATTCCGTGGGCACGCGTTGTGCGTGCGTTGGCGTTTGGAAGGGATGTGCGTGTGGGAAGGATTCTCTGCGTGGCCAACCAGAAGGGCGGGGTGGGCAAGACGACGACCGCCTCGAACCTCGCGGCCGGTCTGGCCCGAGCCGGCCTCCGCACGCTCCTGCTTGATCTCGACCCGCAGTGCAACGCCACCACCGGCTTCGGCGCCACGCCTGCTTTGGCGCACCCGCTCGTGTCGGAGGCCCCGCTCTCCGAGGCCGTCGTCGAGACGGGCATTCCCAATCTCTCCATCATCCCCGGAAGCCGCAGTGTCCGCGATGTCGAGCGGATCGCGGCCGAGGCCCGGAGTGGATCGATGGTCCTCGAAAATCATCTCGCCCGCGGGCTCAATGCCTGGGACTATTGCCTGATCGACTGTCCGCCGAGTGTCGGCGAACTGACGCGGACGGCGCTGGCCGGGAGCACCGAGGTGCTGATGCCCATTCAATGCGAATACTTCGCGCTCGAAGGACTCACCCAGATGATCGAGGTGATCCGCGACGTGATGGCCGAGCGACCGGGCCGGCTGCGGTTCAGCGGGATCGTGCTCACGATGCACGACGCCGCGCTCGAACTGACGGCGGAGGTCGAGGCCGAGGTCAGGGATTTTTTTGGGGAGATCGTCTTCGAGACGGTGATCCCGCGCGACGTGGCCGTCTCGGAGGCGCCCAGCCACGCGCAGAGTGTGCTCGATTACGCACCGCGCTCACGAGGAGCGCGGGCCTATACAGAACTGTGCATGGAGGTACGCGACTGTGAGTAAGGAACGACGCTTGGGCCGTGGGCTGGAGGCGCTGCTGGGTCGGGCCGGAATCGATCCCGCGCCAGCGACGCACGGCAGCGCGGCCGTGGCCACACAGCCCGCCCGCCAGGAGCTCGGCTCCGGGGCCGCCCGGCTGATCCTCCACAAGCCCGAGGAGCTGGAACAGGCCGCCGCGTCGCTCCCCACCAACGAGATCGCCGAGGGCCTCATCGATCCCAACCCGTGGCAGCCGCGGAGCATCGTCAACGACACCGATCTGGTGGAGCTGGCCAACAGCCTGCGGGAGCACGGGCTCGTGCAGCCGATCGTGGTGCGTGCGCACGGCGAACGCTATCAGTTGATCGCGGGCCAACGTCGGCTCTTCGCCGCGCGGCGGCTGGGCTGGGGCAAGGTGCCCGTGCGGGTGCTCGAGGTCGACGACCGGCAGATGTCGGAGATCGCCATCGTCGAGAACCTGCAGCGACGCGACCTCGACCCGCTGGAGAAGGCAGCGAGCTTCAAGCACTACCTCGCCGCCTGGGGCGGCACACAGGACGAACTCGCCAAGCGGCTCTCGATCGACCGCTCCACGGTGGCCAACCTGATCCGTCTGCTCGAGCTGCCGGAGGCGGTGCAGAAGCGTCTGCGATCGGGGGCGATCTCGATGGGACATGCGCGGGCCCTTCTGCCGCTGGGTGATGAGGAGGAGCAGGCCCGGCTCGCCGACCGGATCGCGTCCGACGGGCTCTCCGTCCGTGCGATCGAAGCGGAGGTGGCCGAGATCCTCCGGGCTGATGACCTGGGTGACGAACGGGGCGACGAGGGCGGACTGGACGACGAGGACGGCGATCAGCCGCGTGGCGGAGGCACTGCCACGACCGCTGGAACGGCGGTAAAGCGAAAGCCGGGCCGCCCAGCCACGAAGCGTTCGAGCCAGACCGTGGCCGTGGAAAACGACCTGCGGCGGGCCTTGGGCGTGAAAGTGGTGGTGCACGCCAACGGCAAGGGAGCAGGCCGAATCGTGATCCCGTTTGCCAATCTCGACGAATTCCAGAGGCTCTTCGAGCATTTGGCGGAGTGACTCCGGCCGCCGATGCGGTAGACTCTCTGGTCGCAGTCCCGCCATGCGCGGGCCCGCCATCGGGGCGTAGCGCAGTTGGCAGCGCGCCTGGTTTGGGACCAGGAGGTCGAGAGTTCGAATCTCTCCGCCCCGATTTGGAAATTGTTGGAAATTGGGGACGGGAGCGAATTTCTGTCGTTTTGCAGCGAAAATCGCTTTCGTCCATCCTTTTTCACGTCTGTTTCACGCGGCCTTCCTTCGGCCCCCTGACGTATACTTTTAGTATGACCGTGGATGACAACCCTACCGAGCCGTTGGCACCCACGCACCGTTGGCAGTTGTTCGAACAGCTCTGCGGTGAAAAAGTGCGGGCCAGTGACGCTGCGTGGGTCCATGGCCTCTTACCCGCGGAACGCGTGGCAGTAGCCGACGAGCTGTTCGTGACTGTTCGGGCGGCACGGGTTGCGGCAGGAGATTGGCAGCAGGTGGACGCCAGGGCCTGGCAGGAAACACTGAGCGACCGCATTCAACAGGTCCGGGCTTTTCGCCGGTACGACGAGGCACTCCGTGGAACCAGCTCTCTGGCCGACGCTGGCTGACGCGGTAGCGGTGCTACCAGGTTGCCCAGCGACTCGCGGCATTCCTGGGCGATGGATTCGACGCGAGCAAAGCCGCGGCAGCCGTCGATCCGAGCCTGCGGCACGAACGGGCCGAAGCATAGGGAGCGGAAACACGGGCAAGTTGAAAACGTGCCCCCACGCGCCCGATGCTGAGGAGCCGGTCGTAGGCACGCGCAGGAGCTGGTGAATTCTGCGACTCACGAGCGATGCGCGATTCGTCCAAGAGCATCCCGTAGCAGAATCCGCCAGCGACGAGCATGCCGCAGCCGGCGAGGTGTGTTCACGAAAAACATCGCATCGTGCGATTTTTTCTTGGCCGACATCCGTCGGCTGGTTCTTACCCGGCCCTCCGGGCCTGGTGCTGCGGGGATAAAACTCCCGATGCTGAGGAGCCGGTCGGAGGCACGCACAGGAGCCGGTGAATTCTGCGACTCACGAGCGATGCGCGATTCGTCCAAGAGCATCCTGTAGCGGAATCCGCCGGCGACGAGCATGCCGCAGCCGGCGAACCAATCCGGCCCATCAGCACCGGCACGATTCTTAAGGACACACTGAAACCGTGCCCCTACGGTTTGCCACAGTCCGGGTCTTGGCCCGTCACTGGCCGCCGGCGATCCGCAGGCCCGCCCAGACGGCGGCGAGGGCCGCGACGTTGGTGCCGATCACATACGCGGCCGCCGTGAGCGGGCGGCCCCCTTCCAGCAGCTCCACCGACTGGAAGGCGAAGCTGGAAAAGGTCGTGAACCCGCCCAGGAGCCCGACGAGCAGGATCGTCTCGGCGCTGACGCCAATCGTGCCGCGGGTCCGGGCGAATCCCACAATCAGCCCAAAGATGAGAGACCCCGCCACATTCATGGCGAGCGTGCCCCACGGGAAACCGACGCCAAAAAGCCGCGTGGCGAGCGTCGTGCAGCCGGCGCGGAGCAGCGTGCCGGCGGCGCCGGCAAGACCGAGCAGGGCGAAGTGCGTGAGGTGGTTCATGGTTAGAAAGGGATTATACTGCCGAACTTTCCGGCCCGGACCGCGTAGTGGATCGGTTCGGAATCACACCGGAGCTCGGGAGCCGTTCCCGATTCCACACCCGGTCAGCCCGTCTCTGCCCCAGGATCCCAGCCTCCCACGATGCTCGCCTACAACAAACGCATCCTCTTCGTCGGCTTCGGTGCCGTCGCCCGCTGCACGCTGCCGATCCTCCTCGACCACATCAAGGTCGATCCGCGCAGCATCACGATCCTCGACTTCGAACCCAACGAGTCGGCGCTGCGGCCGTGGACCGACAAGGGCGTCACGTTCGTCCGCGACAAGGTGACGCCGGAGAATCTCGGCGACCTGCTCGGCAAGCACCTCTCCGCGGGCGACCTGCTCATCGACCTTGCCTGGAACATCGACTGCTGCGAGGTCGTGCAGTGGTGCCACGACCATGGCGTGCTCTATCTCAACACGTCGGTCGAACTCTGGGACCCCTACGAGCATGCGAAGGGCGCCCATCCCACACACCTCACGCTCTACTGGCGGCACATGAACCTGCGGAAGCAGATCGCCGGCTGGACCTCGCCCGGCCCGACAGCCGTCCTCGAACACGGAGCCAACCCGGGGCTCATCAGCCACTTCACGAAGCACGCGCTGCTCGACATCGCCGCCAAGTGCCTCGAGGAGAAGAAGTTCGCCGGCGAACAGGCCGAGCGGATCCGTCAGCACGCGAAGAGCCGGGCCTTCAACCACCTCGCCCACGAACTGGGCGTGAAGGTGATCCACTGCAGTGAGCGGGACACGCAGATCACCAACCGTCCGAAAGAAGTCGATGAGTTCGTCAACACCTGGAGCGTGGAGGGCTTCCGCGAGGAGGGCACCACCACCGCCGAGATGGGCTGGGGTACCCACGAGAAAGAACTGCCGCCGTTCGCCTACCAACACCCGGACGGCCCGCAGAGCCAGATCTGCCTGGCCCGCATGGGGATGAACACGTCGGTGGTGAGCTGGGTGCCCGGCTCCACGATCGTGGGCATGGTCGTCCGCCACGGCGAGGCCTTCAGCATCACCGAGAGGCTGTCCGTCCACGACGCCGGCGGCAAGACGATCTACCGCCCCACGGTGCACTATGCCTACTGCCCGTGCGACGCGGCGATCGCGAGCCTCTGGGAACTCCGCGGCAACGACTACCGCCTCCAGCCGCGGATCCGCATCATGACCGACGAGATCACCAGCGGCTCCGACGCCCTGGGGGCGCTCGTCATGGGCCACCCCCTCCACTCCTGGTGGTGCGGCAGCGACCTCTCGATCGAGGAATCGCGACGGCTGGTCCCTCATCAAAACGCCACTACCATGCAGGTGGCGATCTCGGTGGTGGCCGCCTGCATGTGGATGATCGAGCACCCCGACCGCGGCGTGCACCTCCCCGACGACCTGCCGCACGACTACGTCCTCGGCATCGCCAAGCCTTATCTTGGCAAGTTCATCTCGGTCGCCTCCGACTGGACGCCCCTGAAGCACTACTCGAACGCCTTCCACGGCTACAATCGACCGCAGATCGACCCGACCGACCCCTGGCAGTTCAAGAATTTTCTACTGACAGACGGAGACTGAACAAACTACCCGTCACCTCGACTTCTCTCGCCAACCACGGACTTGCGAAGGGATCGGCACGAGGATTCCGAGCATTAGGCTATCCTGCCGTAGCGAGGAAACTCGTGCCGGCCCTGAGCCCTGACGGATCGGCGAAGGGATCGGCATGAGAATTCCGAGCATGAGGCTATCCTGCCGTAGCGAGGAAACTCATGCCGTCCCTGAACCCTGACGGATCGGCGAAGGGATCGGCATGAGGATTCCGAGCATGAGGCTATCCTGCCGTAGCGAGGAAACTCATGCCGATCCCTGAGCCCTGCACGAAAGAACCCATGAACCAGAAACAACTGCTCGACCTCGCCAAGAAGCACGGCACGCCCCTGTTCGTCGTCGACCATGACGAACTCCGCAAGAACTACGCCCTGTTTCGCAAGCATTTCCCGCGGGTGCAGATCTACTACGCCGTGAAGGTCAACAGCGACGCGGCAATTGTGAAGACGTTCTACGAGCTCGGCGGCAGCTTCGACGTGGCGAGCATGCAGGAGTTTCACACGGTCCACCAGAACATCGCCAAGCTGCCTGCAAAGCAGCGGCAGGCGTTCATCTGGGACAAAATCATCTACGCCAACCCGATCAAGCCGGTCGAGACCCTCGAGGAGCTCGACCGCTACAAGCCGCTCGTGACCTACGACAACCACGAAGAGGTCAAGAAGATCGCCAAGCACGCCCCTCACGCCGGCCTCGCCCTGCGGCTGCGGGTGCCCAACACCGGCTCGATGGTGGAGCTGTCGAGCAAGTTCGGCGCGCTGCCGGGCGAGGCGGTGGAGCTGATTTCCTACGCCCACGACCACGGTCTCACCGTCGAGGGGCTCTCGTTCCACGTCGGCAGCCAGTGCACGAATCCCGAGAACTACATCCAGGCGATCCACCTCTGTGCCGGCATCTTCGCCGAGGCGAAGTCACGCGGCTTCAACCTCAAGCTGCTCGACATCGGCGGCGGATTCCCGGCGGCCTACGACGCGAGCGTGCCCAAGTTCAGCGACCTGGCCAAGAAGATCAACCACGAGATCAACCGGCTGTTCCCAAAGGAGATCGAGATCCTCGCGGAGCCGGGGCGATTCCTGGTGGCCTCGGCGGGCAATGCCGTCTCCAAGATCATCGGCAAAGCGGTGCGGAACGACAAGCTCTGCTACTACGTCAACGACGGCGTCTACCACACCTACTCGGGCGTGATCTTCGACCATTGCACCTACCACATGAAGAGCTTCAAGAAGGGGGCCACGCAGCTCTGCGCCGTCTTCGGGCCCACCTGCGACGCGCTCGACACGATCAGCCTCGCGGAGCAACTCCCCGACCTGGAACTCGGCGACTACCTCTACAGCGAAAACATCGGCGCCTACTCCGCCGCCAGCTCCACGCACTTCAACGGCTTTCCGCCGGCGAAGGTCGTGCACGTCAACCAGTAGCGGGTCGGCCTCGCCGAAAGCCATCCCATCGCTCACGCTTCGGGCTTGTATGCCCGCTCCCATACAAGCCCCCGGCGTAAGCCGGGGGATCATCGTGGGCGCGCACAAAACGCCCACTACGCCCGCACCGCCTCGATGAGGTGGTAGGTCTTCACCTCTTCCCGCGCGACATCATTCCATGCGTTCGGCAGATTTTCCAGATACCACGTGGGCTGCTTCGTGACGATCAGCAGCGTGCCCCCCGGTGCGAGCGCCCGATGGGCGGCCTCGACGAAGAGCTCCGCGATGCGGAAGTCGGCGTAGTAGGGCGGGTTGGCCAGCGCCAGGTCGTAGCTGCCGGGCTCGGGCACATTGCCCTCGCATTCGAGCGCTACCGTCAGGTTGTCGAGGCCGTTGATGGCCGCGCCTCGTCGCGCGCATTCCACGGCGCGGGCGGCTGCATCGAACGCATGCACGTGCACGCTCGCGTCACGGGCGGCTAGTCCCATCGCCACGCAGCCCGATCCACAGCCGATGTCGACGATGCGGGTCTCGGCCGCCACGTCGACGGCGTTGAGGAGATGGCGGGCGCCGGGATCGATCCGCCGGTGGGCGAAGACGCCCGGCCGGGTCACGGCCGTGAGCAGCCGGTCGCGGTCACGAAAGACAAACTCGCAGGAAAAATCCCTGACCTTCGCAGGCTCGCGGGTCTTCTCCACGATGTAGGCCACGGTGTCGGCGGCGGTCGCAGGCCGCACGCGGACCGTCTCGCCCGTTTCCGCCAGTTGCTCCCGCAGCCAGTTGTCACGAGCATTGTCGATCGCCGCCACGAGCCGGCCGCCGATGGCGAGTTGCAGGAACGCCGATTGGAGAATGTCTCGCGACAGTTCCGCCTCGCCGTTTTTTGAGAGCGGCACGACGGCAAGATCGTAGGGCCCCGGGGGCATGTCGGCGGTGCAGACCGCATGCAGCCCCGGCGGCGGCGACTCCCAGGCCGCGACCGCCGCCGCCTGCGGAAAGAGATCGAGAAACCAGACCGTCACCCCCGCAGCGGGATGCGCTGCGGCCAGTTCGAAGGCCGCCTGTCCACGGCCGGACGTTGTGCAGACCACACGCTGAGCGGCTGCGGCAGGGCCGTCTGCGGCGAGCAGTGCGCGAGCGATATCGAGGGCGTGGGCTTCGGCCGGACGGGCGGGGAGGGCAATAGGCATGATGCTCAGAGCATACCGCCGGAGCATCACCCCGAAATGACCTCATGCTGAGCGTCGTTCATTCCGGCCGCGGTGGCCGCTGTGGCCGTTCACCGCCGGGGCCTTCAGGACCGCCAAGCCCACCCGGCCCAGGACCGCGATCTCCGCGTTCACCGCGTCCGCCCGGGCCTCCACCAGGGCCGCCGCGTTCTCCTCCGGGGCCGCCGGGCCCGCCGCGCATCCGCTGAATCTCCGCAGCGAATTTGGTCAGTTCGCCGCGGTCGAGTTTGCCATCGCCGTCGGCGTCGAACTTCATGGCGTGCTCGACGAACCGCTCCGGCGACGGTGGCCCGCCCGGTCCGCCACCTCCAGGCCCCATCCGGCCCTCACGGGAGCCAGGACCGGCGCGTCCCTCGCGGGGGCCGCCCGGCCCCCGACCTTCACGGGAGCCACCTGGGCCCTCAGCCGTGCCGCCGCGATCAGGAGGTCCTTCCGGCCGCTCGGGCGGCTGAGCGACAGAGACCGTCACCAGCGAGGCGGCGATCACCGACATGGTGGCCGCGCGGGCCATTCCCAGCATACGTCTCATCACAGTCTCCTTGAAAAAAGGCGGGGCAGACTAGGGCACCACAGTGTGCCACATGATCTCCCGCAGATGTGTCTCGTCTTCTTCAACGGCGGCCACCGCCATAGGTTGCGGTCGGCTGGTCGATCGCTGTCACTCGCTCGGGCTCGGCCGCCCGCCCGCCTCCACGCAGTAGAGAAACCTGCCCGAACGCACAAAGAGGTCGCCATCGACGATGGCAGGCGTGCCGCTGAAGTCACTGTCGTCCGACTCGAACCGGTTCTGGGCCAGGATCTCGTATCGCGGGGCCGCGGGCAGCACAAATGTACCGCTCCACCGGCTCACGACGTAGATCCTCCCATCCGAGAGCACCGGCGATGCGTAGACCGGCCGGCCCCCCTGGGACATGCCCTCCACCCGCTCGCGGTAGATGAGTTCGCCCGTTTTGGCAGCGATGCAGAACGCCTGCCCACGGTCGTCGATCCAATAGAGGTGGCCGTCGTGCAGGAGCGGCGTGGCGACGTAGGAGCTGTTGCGGCTCGTCCAAAGCACGTGCGATTTGGTGACATCCCCACGGCCGCCGGCCCGCACCGCAAGCGAACCAGACGAACGGAATCCGCCAAACACATAGACCGTGGTGCCATCGATGACCACGCTCGGCGACACGTTGCCCGTCAGCCCCATGTCGGCATGCCACAGCATCTTTCCGGTTGCAGGGTCCATGCCCCACACCTCGCCCGGCACGGCGATCACCAGTTCCTGCGTGCCGTCACCGAGCGTCACGAGCCCGGGCGTGCCATAGGCCAGTTCCAATGCCGCGCCCTCGGCCTTCCAGGCCTGCCGGCCGGTTTTCCGATTGAGGGCACGGATCGACTGGCTCTCTTCGGCGGCGTTGACGATGACGTTGTCGCCGTGCAGCACGAGACTCGCGGCCGAGCCCCAGCGACGATTGCTCGACTCCTTGCCGACGGCCGTCTGCCAGAGTTTTTTCCCCTTCTGGTCGAAGGCAACGACACCGCTCTTACCGAGGAATGCAAACACCTCGCCGCCGGCATCGGTCACCGGCGTGCTGCTGGCATAGCCGTGCTCGGTGAGAAAGCCCTCGTAGGCGTCCTCCGGGAGTTCTGCCGCCAGATCCCGCTGCCACTCCACACGACCGTCGGCCTTCCGCACGCAGACGAGATGACGCGTGAGCTTGGCAGGCCCGGCGGCCCCGCCCCCTGAATAACAGGTCACGAACACCCGGTCGCCCTGCACGATCGGGCTCGACGATCCCGGACCGGGCAGCGGCGTCTTCCACTTCAGGTTCGTCGTGTCGCCCCAGGCGAGCGGCACGGCGGACGTCCCGACGCCGGCACCGCCGGGCCCACGGAACTGCGGCCAGTCGGCCGCCGATGCACTGCCGCAACCAACACCGAGAAGGGCAAGCCCACACATCAACCAGCATCGTCCGCGGCAAAAAAACATCGTGGAACTCCTTGATTGCGGGAATTCAACGGCATGGGTGGGCAAAAGTCTCGTTCACCACCGTGCACGCTGGCAGCCACACGCCATCGCGAGCGGAGCTCACTCCAGATATTCGTTCGACCAGGTGCTGAAGAGATCGCCCCGCTTCACGCGGGCCGCATCCTCCCGCATCACCTCGGGCGTGCGGCGAATGATCCGGGTGGTGGCGTGGCGGCCGCGGCGATACCGGGAATGGGCCCGGGCGGCGGGGCCGGTGTTGCGAGGCGGTATCACCGTCCGCTGCGGCGCCGCTCCTGGCTCGGGCATCGGCACCGCCGGCACCTCGGCCAATGGCGCCGGCGGCTGGGCCCAGGCGCCGGCTGCCCACAGCATGCCCATCACGATGCCAGCGATCACAGGTGCCCGCCGTTGACGCATTATTTCTCCGTCTTCTCCGGCAGCGGCTCGAGCGTGAGCGGATCGCGAAGTGGAAGGTGCTTCACCTTGCCGCCGAAGAAATCGTTCATGCTGGCCCGCTTTTCCAAGTCGCCGGGAGCTATTTTGTCCCAGTCGCCCACCACAAGAATCGCCATCTTCGCCGGATCGAGATGTTTCTCCGCTACCCGCTTGAGATCCTCCCGGCTCACGGCCCGCACCTTGTCGCGGAATGTCTTCCAATAGTCCTTCGGTCGCTTCGTCCACTCGTCGTTGACAAACACCCGCAGCATCTGCGGCCGGCTCTCAAACTGCCGTGGAAAGGTCTCGATCAGGCTCGCCTTGGCTGTTTCCAGTTCGTCGTCGGTGACCAGCTCACCGCGGATCTTCGCGATCTGTTCCATCACGATCTTGGCCGCCAGCGCCACCGTGGCGTTCTTGCTCTCGAATCCGGCGCGGAAGTCGCCTGGGTAGGCCACGCGGGGCGTGAGCGCCGACCGCACGGAATAGGCGAGCCCCTCGTTGCTTCGCACCTGCTGCATGAGCCGGCTGGTGAAGCCACCCGCGCCGAGGATCTCGTTGAGGAGCAGGAACGGGATTGCGTCAGGGTCGTCCCGCGTGATCGCACGGCTTCCCATCACCACTTTCCCCTGCGGGATCTCCTTCGGCACATGGTAGAGCCCGGGCTCCAGCACGGCCGTGGGTGAGACCGGATCGGCCACCGGCTCACCACGCTCCCAGCCGGAAAATGCCTTCTCCAGCTTCCTGAGCATCTCCTGCTCGTCGAAGTCACCCGAGACCGACACGATCATGTTGCCCGGATGGAAGATGCGGCGGTGCATCTCCGTCAGGCGATCCCGCGAGATCGCCGCCACGGTGCGGTCGGTCGGCTCCGAGGCCTCGAAATGGTTGGTACCGTAGACGAGCCGCTTCCACTCCCGCGACAGGATCGAGGAGGCGTCGTCATTCCGCTGCTTGAGCGATTCGAGCACGCGGGCCCGAGCCGTCTCCAGCCGCTGCCCGTCGAAAGCCGGCGTGCGGAGCATGTCGAGAAAGAGCTTCAGGCTTTCGTCGAAGTTGCTTTTCAGACAGTTCATGGCGGCGGAGGTGAACATATCGTTGGCCGACACGCCGACCTCCGTCGCGAGGAAGTCGAGCGACTCGTCCAAGGCGGCCGGCGCGACCGTCGCCGTGCCCCCCTCCCGCACCATGCGCGCGGTCATCGACGCGAGGCCGGGCACGTCGGCCGGATCGAGCGACGCGCCCCCCTTGAACGTGACCACGAGATTCACCAGGGGAAACTCGTGCGACGGCGCCAGGTAGACGACCGTGCCGTCGGCCAGCGTGCGGCGAAACGTGCTCGCATCGGGCGGCTCGAACGAGAGCGGCGCAAACACGATCTGTTCGGGACGGGCGGGAATACCCGCAGTCGCGGCGCCACCCGCCGCCGGCTTCGCCGCCGTGGCGGCCTGTGCCACGACGGTCGCCGGAGCCACGGCCCGGGCCGCAGGCGGCTCCGAACGCGCGCCGCGTCGCGGCGATAGGAGCACCACACCGATCACGCCCACCGCCAAAAGGATTGCCAGAACCCGCATGTTCATGAATGTGCCGCCTGTTCCTTATTTCGCCCCAGACTTCGCCCCGGACTTCACTTCTGACGCCGCCCGTCGGTAGACCGCCACGCTGCGGTTGGAAGGCGAGAAATACTTGTTGGCCACCCGCTTGATGTCGGCGGCCGTGACCGCCTCGTACTTCTTCGGGCTCTCGTTGATCTCCTGCCAGTCGATCAGCGTCTCGAAAAACGCCAACTGGACCAGGAGCGACATGTTGTTTTCGAGCCTGCGATAGTTGCCGGCTGCCACCCTGTTCTTCACCTTGCGGAGCTCCCGCTCCGGCACCTCCTCCGCCTGCAACTTCGCCAGCTCCTCGTACCAGGCATTCTCGAGTTGCTCAGGCGTCGCATCGCCGCGGGTCTCCGCCTCGAAGGAAAAGAGCCCGGCATACTTGCGGGTGTCTGAAGCGGTGCGCGCCGACCCCGCGATGGCCCGCCCCTCCACGAGGCCGGTGTAGAGCCGACCGGTGCGCTCGTTGAGCAGTTCGGAGAGCATGTCGAGCGGGTAGCTGTCGACGTGGCCGCCCGGCACCGTGTGGTAGCGGATCTCCACGGCTGGCGGCACATCCCCCTCCGCGTTCATCCGTTGCTCGGCGATCTGATCGACCTCCAGCGTCACCACCGGCGGCGGCGACTTCGTGCCCGGATCAAGCCGCGAGAAATACCTGGTGATGAAGGCCTTCGCCGCCGCGGGATCGAAGTCGCCCACCACGACGCCGAAGAGGTTGCCGGGGCGGTAGTAGACATTCCAGTAATCCATCGCCTGCTCGAACGTGTAGCTGTTGAGATCGCTCGGCCAGCCGATGACGGGCCACGCGTAGCCGCACGACTCCCAGAACATGGCGTCGAACTGCTCCTGGAAACGGCCCGTGGGCGTGCTGTCGGTGCGGAGCCGGCGTTCTTCGTGCACGACATCCCGCTCGGAGTAAAACTCGCGAAACACGCTGTCGTGCAGCCGGTCACTCTCCATCCAGGCCCACAGTTCCAGCTTGTTGGACGGCACGGTGATGAAGTAGCAGGTGAGGTCGTGGCTGGTGAAGGCATTCATGCCGCTGCCGCCGGCCCGCGTGTAGACCTGGTCGAACTCATCCTTGACGATCGTGGCGGCCTCGGCCCCCCCTTCGCCACGGCCCTGCTGCGCGCGGATGAGCGCATCGAGCCGGCTGCGGAGCACCCGCAATTCCTGCGTGTCGTTGGACGGATCCCAGGCGTCGGCGATCTCGCCTCGCTTGAGCCGCTCATATTGCTTCGTCCAGACGATCCGGTTGATCTCGTCCCGCACCGCCTTCTGTTCGGCGCGATACTTCGCATCGCGAGTCGCATCGCGGGTGCCGATCGTGCCGGTTCCCTTGAACATCATGTGTTCGAAGAAGTGGCTGATCCCGGTGATGCCTGGCCGCTCGTTGACGCTCCCCACCCGCGCCACCCAGCCGGCGCTCACGACATTGGGCTGATCGCGGCGGGGCACCAGCAGGAACCGCATGCCGTTGTCGAGCTTGAACTCCTCCACCGCGACCTGCTGCGCCCGCGCCTGCGGCACCGTACCTGCCAGACACCAGACAGCCAGCAAGAGAGGTGCGATCAAGATGACGCGGCGGCGGCAAGCGAACATGCAATGGCTCCAGACGGCGGAGGAGGACGGGACGCAACGGAGTTATACCGCTCCCGCCCGGAGACTGACCAATCCCGTTTCTTTCGGCCGGGGCGATCCCGTCGCTCACGCTCAGGGCTTCCATCACGCATTACACGGAAGGGCGGGCTCCCCGAACACCGTAGCGAGCTGTCTTCACGCAAAACACGACATCCTGTCGTTTCTGCTTGGCAAACGCAGTTTGCTGGTGCTGCGCTTCGCATCCTGCGAAGCAGTCTTACGGAAGGGCGGGCTCCCCGAACACCGAAGCGAGCATCAGGCGCCTCGGCGCACTGAGCCCACCATCATCCCCGACGCGATCGCCGAGCCGCCGAGCGAGCGCAGCGTGTTCGGGGAGCCCGCCCGGTGGGGAAAGCCTAGCGCCCGACCCCAAGCGCCCACTGCACGAGCGTGAGCCCGATCTCGAAGACGATCAGGCCCACGATCGCCCACTCCACCCGCAGGGCCCGCCGGTTCTGCAACAGATCCAGCGCCGTCTGCGCGGTCCGCGAGATGAGACTGAGCTTGCCATGCAGCGCCGCGAACCGCTCGCGGATCTCGAACTCGTCGCGGAGCCGCGCCCAGAGCCGTTCCAGCTCCGGGTGATCCCAGAGCAGTTCCGGCGAA
>JBIIGJ010000235.1:0-2975 GCA_044236455.1 Pirellulales bacterium | reverse complement strand
GCCGACGCGGCCTACTGCGGGCTTGCCAGCTACAAACACGACGGCACGAAGATGACCACGGTCAGCTTCGCGCAGGCTCGTGAAGGGTGTTCGAGTTGTGAGACGTCCGCCAGCGAGCCGAGCTGTGCCAGCAAGCCTTCGTGCTGCGGCACACGGCTGGTGAAGGACGTCGTGTACGAGCAGAAGCAGTACACCTGCTACAAGACGATCTGCGAAAAGGTCGTCGAACAGAAGCAGATTGACTGCGTCCGCTACGAGACCGAGAAGTCGTTCAAGGATGTCGAGTACACCGTCTGCAAGCCGGTGTGGGAGACCCGTTCGCGAACCATCAACTACACCGTCTGCAAGCCGGTGTGGGAGACGGTCGTGAAGGAGATCCCCTACACGGTCTGCAAGCCCGTCTACGAGACGAAGACCCGTGAGATCCGCAGCACGGTCTGCAAGCCGGTGTGGGAGACGATCACCAAGGAAATCCCCTACACGGTCTGCAAGCCCGTCTACGAGACCCGCGAACAGACCTACACGGTCTGCAAGCCCGTCTACGAGACGCGGACCAAGGAGATCCCCTACACCGTCTGCAAGCCGGTGTACGAGACCCGTGAGCAGACCTACACCGTCTGCAAGCCGGTCTATGAGACGATGACCAAGGAGATTCCCTACACCGTCTGCAAGCCGGTCTACGAGACGGTGACCAAGGAAATTCCTTACACCGTCTGCAAGCCGGTGTATGAGACCCGTGAGCAGACCTACACGGTGTGCAAGCCGGTCTACGAGACGATGACCAAGGAAATCCCCTACACCGTCTGCAAGCCGGTGTACGAGACCCGTGAGCAGACCTACACGGTGTGCAAGCCGGTCTACGAGACGATGACCAAGGAAATCCCTTACACCGTCTGCAAGCCGGTGTATGAGACCCGTGAGCAGACCTACACGGTGTGCAAGCCGGTCTACGAGACGATGACCAAGGAAATCCCTTACACCGTCTGCAAGCCGGTGTATGAGACCCGCGAGCAGACCTACACGGTGTGCAAGCCGGTCTACGAGACCTGCGTCAAGGAGATCCCCTACACGGTGTGCAAGCCGGTCTATGAGACCCGTGAGCAGACCTACACGGTGTGCAAGCCGGTCCAGGAGACCCGCACCAAGGAGATCCCTTACACGGTCTGCAAGCCGGTGTATGAGACCCGCGAGCGGGAGATCTGCAAGACCGTCTGCAAGCCGGTTCACTACACCAAGACCGTGAAGGTGTGCAGTGGCCGCTGGGAGACGGAGACCTGCGAGATCCCCGGCCCGGTGATCACCAAGTGCATCCGTGAGCCAGGCTGCTGGGTGTGCGATCCCTGCACGGGCAAGCGTTGCTACGTGCCCGGCAAGGTCTGCAAGGTCGAGGAGCAGTGCCCGCCCCGCACCATCTGCAAGAAGGTGTGGGTCCCCGAGGTCTGCGAGAAGGAAGTCAAGTGCGTCCGCTACGAGCGGGAGACCATCGTCGAGAAGCAGTGCTACAAGGTCTGCAAGATGGTGTCGGAACAGCGGGTGAAGACCTGCACCTACACGGTCTGCACGATGGTGCCCGAGCAGCGGGTCAGGACCTACCAGGTGTGCAAGATGGTGCCCGAGCAGCGGGTCCGCACCTGCGAGTACAAGGTCTGCAAGATGGTGCCCGAGCAACGGGTTCGGACCTACCAGGTGTGCAAGATGGTGCCTGAGCAGCGGGTCCGCACCTGCTGCTACAAGGTGTGCAAGATGGTGCCCGAGCAGCGTGTTCGCACCTACCAGGTGTGCAAGATGGTGCCCGAGCAGCGGGTTCGCACCTGCTCGTACCAGGTCTGCCGCATGGTGCCCGAGCAGCGCGTTCGCACCTACCAGGTGTGCCGCATGGTGCCCGAGCAGCGTGTTCGCACCTGCTCGTATCAGGTGTGCCGCATGGTCCCCGAGCAGCGTGTTCGCACCTACCAGGTGTGCCGCATGGTGCCCGAGCAGCGGGTTCGCACCTGCTCGTACCAGGTGTGCCGCATGGTGCCCGAGCAGCGTGTTCGCACCTGCTCGTACCAGGTGTGCCGCATGGTGCCGGAGCAGCGTGTCCGGACCTACCAGGTGTGCAAGATGGTGCCCGAGCAGCGTGTTCGCACCTGCTCGTACCAGGTGTGCCGCATGGTGCCGGAGCAGCGTGTCCGGACCTACCAGGTCTGCAAGATGGTGCCTGAGCAGCGGGTTCGCACCTGCTGCTACAAGGTCTGCAAGATGGTCGCCGAAGAGCAGGTTCGCACCTGCGAGTACAAGGTCTGCACGATGGTTGCCGAGCAACGCGTGAAGACCTGCACCTCGAAGGTGTGCAAGATGGTGCGCGAAGAGTGCTCCCGTGAGGAGTGCTACAAGGTCTGCACCATGGTCAAGGAGACTTGCACCAAGCAGGTGCCGGTCTGCACCACGCGTCCTGTCCACTACACCAAGACGGTGGAAGTGGTCCGGATGGTGCCGAAGCAGGTTGCCACCACGGTGACCCGCTGCGTGCCGAAGACCGTGTACCGCGAGGTGCCTTGCTGCGAGTGATCGAGAGTTGAGAGAGGTTCCGTTCCGCCGGCACGCCAGACTGACGCCGACGGAACACGAAGGAACACCACTGGGAACAAGGGCGGCCCGGACCGAAAGGTCCGGGCCGCTTCTTTTTTTATGCCGGTTTTCAATGTGGCGGGAGGGACGCAGGTGCTGACTACCCGCACTGGTTCGCCGGCTGCGGCATGCTCGTCGCCGGCGGATTCTGCTACAGGATGCTCGTGGACGAATCGTGAATCGCTCGTGAGTCGCAGAATTCACCGGCTCCTGCGCGTGCCTCCGACCGGCTCCTCATGATCAGACATCGAGTGCATCGATGGCCGGCTGGGCGGCATGCCCCGCGTGCCCTGCTGCATCCGTGAGGGGCTGCCCATGTCCTGCGAGCCGGCGTTGCTGACAAGCGTAGGCAGGATGCCGAAGCG
>JBIIGJ010000021.1:0-36189 GCA_044236455.1 Pirellulales bacterium | reverse complement strand
GTCACGCAGCTTCGCCACGATCTCGTCGGGGCGGTGCTTCTTCCGTCGTTTCGTCATCGAAAGTCTCCTTGCCCGTAGGGCAGTAGACCTTCATACCGACTGGATCAGGATTTCCAAGGCAGGCCAGGTTCTCATAACACCACCCCGGCGAGGGTGGCGGTGAACCCCGAGAAAACCAATACGCCCGGCTGGACTCGAACCAGCGGACTGGTTTTAGGCGTCGCGATCCCTTCGGGCCTCGCTCCGCTACTGGATCCCCAACTCAAGTACGCCCGGCTGGACTCGAACCAGCGACCCTGGGATTAGAAATCCCATGCTCTATCCACCTGAGCTACGGGCGCGTGTCTTTTGGACCCATTTTCTACCACGGGGCCGGCGGAAGCGCAAAAGGGGACGCAGCTCTTTTCGTCTCCCGATCAGGATGGCCCCTTGGGGCCGAATGATCGCTCGGTCGCTTCCCACACGCTGCAGCTTGGCGTGAAGCCGAGTTCCCGTCGGGCCGCACCGATGTCGAAATAGTGGTCGGTCGACATCTCCTCCGCCAGGAACCTCGTCAGCGGCGGATCCGATGTGAGGCCGCACGTCCGCCACGCCGCCTCTGCGATCGTCGCCAACATCTGAGCCGTGCCCGCCGAAATCCGCCGGCGCACCGGCGGCACGCCGTGCAGTGCCAGCACCCTGCCGATCCATTCCCAAAGCGGAACCGGCGTGCCCTGACTGATGAAAAACGGCCTGCCGCCGACGGTTGGATGATCATCGAGCGCGGCGGCCGTCAAGAGGTGGGCCGTCACGCAGTCGTCTATGAAGGTCAGATCGACGAGGTTGGTGCCGTCGCCCACCTGCACGAGCCTGCCGGCGCGGGCCCGCTTCAGGACCGTCGGCACGAGATTGGTGTCGCCGGGCCCGAAGATGAGGTGTGGTCGCAGGGCGATCGTCTTCAGCCCGGAGCCATGGGCCGCGAGCACCGCCCGCTCCGCCGCCGCCTTGGTCTGCGGATAAAACGCCCTGTAGTGCTGCGGATACGGCTGCGACTCGTCGATGCCCCGCAGGTCGTGGTCGGTGGCGACGACGCTCGGTGAACTGGTGAAGACAAGCTTCGCCACGCCCGCCGCCCGGCAGGCCGCAATCACGTTCTCGGTCGCGCCGATGTTGCCGCGTGCGAACGCCTCGTAGGGCCCCCACATCTTCACGTGTGCCGCGGTGTGAAAGACGCACTCGACGCCGGCGAGTAGTCCCGTCAGACCGGCCGCCGCCTCCGGCAGGGCAATATCGTGGACCGCGGTGCGGATTCCCTCCGCCGCCAGGGCCGCGTGCGGCCGCCGGCCAAGGGCCGTCACGTCGTGGCCAAGCGCTCGCAGCCGCCGGCAGATCGCGCTGCCGACAAAACCACCCCCGCCGGTGACGAGCGCTTTCATCGGTTTCCCGCGGCGGCTGCTCCCGGTTCGTCGACCTCGATGGCCGTCTGTGTGGCGGCCCAGGCTGCAAGTCGATCACGGAAGATCTTGGCGTTGTGGCGGGCGTCGACGGGAAAGGAGTGGTGGAAATAAAACCGCCGGATCGACGCCGTGACCGGATCACGGGCGGCCATCGCCCGCAGTTCCTCCGCGAGCTTTCGCCGGGCATCCTTGCCGAGCGACCTCGATCGTGGCTCGATGACGACCGCCGGCATTCCGTCGACGCCGACCAAGGCCGAGCGGCTCACCTGCGGATGACGGTTGAAGACGTTCTCCACGGGCACGCTGTGGAACACGCGACCGGCTGAGGCCACCACGTGCGCCTGCCGGCCGCAGAAGTAGAGCTGGCCGGCGGCATCGAGATAGCCCATGTCGCCCATGCGGTGCCACACCCGCTCCCCATCGCGGACCTTGCTGGCCGCGGTCGCCTCGGGGCGGCAGAAATACTCGCGGCTCACCGTGCCGCCACTGACGACGATCTCGCCGATCACCCGCTCCGGGCAGTCGACGAGCGGTGGGGCCGGCGGTGTGCCCACGGGCTGCACGACGCGGAGCGTCACGCCGTCGATGGCACGTCCGACAGGAGTTCCTTCTTCGCCCGAAACCGCCAACATGGGCGGGTGCTGCCGCAGTTCCGCTGCGGCAGCGATCGTCACCGGCAGCGCTTCGGTGGCGCCGTACGGCGTGAAACTCTCGGCCTGAGGGCAGGAGGCCGTCACCAGGTCGATCGTCGCCTGCGATACCGGTGCGCCCGCCATGAACACTCGCCGCAGTTGCGGCAGCGAGGTGCCGGTCTGGCGGCAGTATTCGGCGAGCTTCGCCCAGAGCGTCGGCGAGCCGAACGACGTCTGATTGCCGAGGTCCCGCATCACGCGGATGATCTGGGAGGGAACGAGCGCGAGCGGGCGACTTGGATCGAGCGGCGGGAAGATGCTTCCCACCCCCAACGCCGCGGTGAAGAGGCTGAAGACGGGCAGCAGCGGCAGATCCTGATCCCCGCCGCGGAAGCCGAACTGTCCGCGAAACACCGCCAGCTGCTCCGTGAGCATGCGGTTGGTGAAGACCACGCCCTTGGGCCGGCCCGTGGCCCCCGACGTGAAGGCGACCAGCGCCGGATCGTCGGCCTGCCGCGGAATCGGAGCCGGCGGCCCGCCCATTGGCTGGAGCAGGTCACGCAGCCGCGTTGCACCAAACAACGGCAGACGGCCGGCAACGACGCAGAATCGCAATGACCGGAAGAGCTCCGCGGCCTTCAGTCGCAGCAGATGGGCCTTGGGCACGCCGATGAAACCGCTGGGCTCGGCCTCTCGCATGCAGGCCACCACGGCGTCCACACCCATGCCCGGATCGATGAACACGGGCACGGCGCCACGGCCCATCACGGCGTAGCTCAGGGCGAGGAAGTCGGCGCCCGGTGTGACGAGCATGATCACCCGTTCGGCCGCCCGCAGGCCGGCTGCAGCGAGTCCGCGTTCGTAGGCGTCGATGCGGTTGGCGAGGGATGCGAAATCGATCGTGTCGTAGCGAGGGCTGCCGCGCCAGCGGGAAAACGCGACCTTGGTCACCGCCGACACCCACGGGGCCGCCGCAGCCGCCGACTTGAGCGATGTATAGAGTCCACCCATCGGCAGACGGGACTCTGCGGACGCCTCGCGTCGCAAGGTGTCTGCGACCGGACGGCGGGCGGGCGCCTCACAGCCGGAGGCTGCCGCCACCGGCCGGAGGAAATCTCGGACCTCCGCGATCGCAGTCGCAGGAGCGTCTTCCAGCACCAGGTGCGATGCGTTCGCGATCTGCACGACGTCGGCCGCCGGAAACCGGGCGGCGACGTGGCGGAGGATCTCCGGATGAAAGCAGGGATCCTTCATGCCCCAAATGATCTTCACGGGCTTCGAGGCCAGCGCCGGCAGCCCGGCCACCATCTCGTCAAGCAGCGGAGCCGTCGGATGGGAGCGGGAGAACGGGATGTCGCGGACGAAGCCCCAGATGGCCCGGCGGCTGCCACGAGTGCGGTAGGGGTGGTGGTAGCCCTGCTTGATCTCCTCCGGCAGCGGTTGCGCGGCGCCGAGCGAAGTCAGCAGTTTCACGAACCTCATCGTGTGCTGCGTGAGCAGCCTGCCGACCACGGGTGCCGCCGCCTGCCGGATCATTGCGGGCAGTTCTGCCATCTCGGCGAGAGTAGTGTTGAAGTAGACCAGCCGCTCGATATCGGCCGGACGGCGGACTGCCAAGCCCGTGCCGATCGGGCCGCCCCAGTCGTGCATCACCAGGGAAAACCGGCCGACGCCCAACTGCTCGAGGAGTTCCTGGAGGTGGTTGATGCGGTCGGCCGCCCGGAAATACACATCCGTGGGCTGATCCGAGAGGCCGCAGCCGACATGATCGGGCACGATCACCCGGAAGTCGTTCCGCAACGCGGTGATCAGATTGCGAAACTGAAATCCCCAGGTCGGATTGCCGTGCAGGCAGACGACGACAGGCCCGCTCCCCTCGTCGACGTAATGCATCCGGTAGCCGCGGGTCGCAACGCCCCCCTCGGCCCGGCCAACCGTGACGAAGCGGGACGGAAAAGGATACAGATCCCCAAATGGGAAGGGGGGCATCTGCCGGCTGTGCGGTGGCTCTCGGTCGATGGGAGGGGTTCCGATCATGGGTCGGTCACCGGCCGGAGTCGCGGCTACCACTCGAACCCGAGAAACCGCGTGTTGAGTCCGCTGCCAAACGCGGTGAGCAGCACCTTCTGCCCGGGCTGGATGTTTTTCTCGTCCGCCCCGATCGCCAGAGCCGCCGGCAGTGCGGCCGAGACCATGTTGCCGTAGCGGTTGTAGATCGCGAAATCCTTGCCGAAGTCGAGGCCCATCTCGCGGTAGAAGGCTTCGTTCACCTGGCGGCCGACCTGGTGGCAGAAGACGTGGTCGACATGGTCCTTCGACCAGCCCAATGACGCGGTGACATCGGGGAAGGCGCGGCCGCCGAGCTTTGCAGCCGCGATCATCAGCTGGGCCGCGTCGGAGGTCATGACGGGCGCGATCTCCTCCCCCTGACCGACGCTGAAATCACCGTTACCGATGCAGAGCTTGTGGTGCTGTGAGGCCGAGCGGGCCACGCCGCCGACGAAGCGGTGCCCGCTGGTGGAGATGCTGTCGTGGCACAGCACGGCCGCCACGGCGCCGCAGCCGAGCGTGAGCGTGGGCAGCATCTGCAGCAGTTTGTCGCGGGTGATGCCGGGATCCGCCAGCAGCTGATCGCACGTGGTGTGCACGACCTTGGAGATGTTCTCCCCGGAGCAGATGATGCCGGCCTGGACGGTGCCCGCTTCGATAAGGTGGGAAAGCATGATCATGCCGTCGCTGAACCCGATGCAAGCGTTGGTGATGTCGAGCACAAGCGACTCCTCGGGGATGCCGAGGTTATGGTGCACGAGGCAGGCGGTGGCCGGCTCGAAGAAATCCCGCGAGACGGAGCAGTTGATGAGGGCGCCGATCTGATCGGGACGGAATCCCGAACGGTCGAGGGCGTCGCGGGCGGCCACGGTGGCCACGGAGCTGGGAGTGACGGTCGTGGGCCACATGCCCCGAGTGCTGACGCCGCTGACACGTTCCAGCGTGCCCGCCGGAATCTTCAGCCGCTGGTAGACCGGCTCGATCCGTGCCTCGATCTCCGCTGAAGACAACAGCGTGGTGGGGAAGTTCAGGCCAAACGACTCCAGGCAGACATGCTCGAACCGAAACGAAATCATCAAGTGCTCCTCACTGCCCTCGTGCGCCCACCAACGCGTGGCGATCTGCCGCCGCGGGGCGCCGGCCGGGCACGCAGTGAGGCGCGCCTGGGCGGTCCATTTTTGGCCTGACGTAGGATAGCCGATTCCGGCGACTTTCAGGAGATGGCGACGGTTTACCGGCGGGGAATCGCCGCCGGCGGCGTCACGAACGCTTTCCGAGGCGGGCCGCCAATCGCACGGCCTCGAACAGGCTGGCGGGATTGGCCTTCCCCTGCCAGGCGATGTCGAACGCGGTGCCGTGGTCGACACTCGTGCGGACCACCGGCAGCCCGAGCGTGGTGTTGATCGCCGTGTCGAAGGCGATGGCCTTCAGCGGGATGAGGCCTTGGTCGTGATACATGCAGATATAGCCGTCGGTCTGCGCGCGGCGCCAGGGGAGAAACGCCGTGTCGGGCGGGAGCGGCCCCTCGATCTGCACGCCCTGGGCCCGGGCGGCGGCGACCGCCGGTGCGATGAACCGTTCCTCCTCGCGGTCGCCGAAAAGCCCGTTCTCGCCGGCATGCGGATTGAGCCCGCAGGCGATGAGCCGGGGTTCGCGGCCGCGGATCCGCCGCAGCGCGTCGACCGTCAGATCGATGACGTCGCGGATGCGTTCCACGCTGAGCAGGCCGGGCACGTCGCGGTAGCCGACGTGAACGGTGACGAGGCTGCAGGTCAGTTCCGGCGACGTCATCATCATGCACGACCGGGCGGCCTGCATCCGTTCGGCGAAGATCTCCGTGTGACCTGGATAGATGTGGCCCGCGGCGTGCATCGCCTCTTTGTTGAGCGGACCGGTGGCGACGGCGTGCACCTCGCCGGCCAGCCCCGCGTCGATGGCGGCCAGCACGGCGCGATAGGCGGCCTCGCCACAGCGGGCGTCGAGCACGCCTGGCACGACCGACGCGGCGTCGATGCATGCCAGGTCGAGTACGGCCGGCTCGGTGAGCCCGCGGCATTCCTTCTGCCAGCGGTCGCCGGTGAGCACCGGGGCAATGAAAGGCACCTGCAGTACTGCGGCCACGCGTCGCAGCACGCCGGCGTCGCCAAACACGATCGGCACGGCGGCCTGGCGGATCGTGGCGTCGGCCAGGAGAGCGAGGCAGATTTCCGGGCCGATGCCGGCCGGATCGCCCATGGTGACCGCGATGCGGGGAGGTTTCATGAGTGGGTTTCCGAGCCCATCCTGCCGGTCCCGGAGACGGTGGGTCAAGGGTGGGCGGTCATAGGAAGCAGGTATGAGGCGGAGGCTTCCCCGCTCGAATTGGCGTTTTGGGAGTCTGGAGCCGGCTCAGGAAGCAGTTGCCAGCCGGCTGCCCGGGATTTTAGCGGCCCCATAGCGTGCCTCGGCGCTAAAACCCCGCTAAAAACGCATGAAAACCACGGAATCCTGTGCGGCCAGCCACCGACTTCGAGGGGGCTTTTTTGACTCCCAGGCGAGCTGGATTTTTTGTTTTTCGGCCAAATCCTTGATTGTGAGTTTCGTGCTTGATACACCAAAGGGTGATATTCGGCGATCCTGCGCAATCGCTCCAAACCTCAGAACCCGCCGATCCGGCGGGTTCGAGGGGATGACTGCGCAATTCGGGATCGTTGGCACTGCCTGCTGAGTCGCCAACATCTCGACAGTCAAGAACAGACTACCAGCCGTTGCATTACGCATGACCGCCATTTCCCGCTACACCCGCACGACTGTTTTGCCCGCGATCATCGCGGCGATCGTTGCGCTTTTAGTGGCGATGAGTCCGGCCGAGGCACAGACCTCTGCGACATGGACGGGCGGTGCCGGCAACGGCACGTGGTCGAATGCTGCCAACTGGAGCACGCTGCCGACGACAGCTGGCACGTGGAACCTGTTTTTCGGCGGCACGAGCCAGACGACGAACGCCAACAACATCGGCACGATCAACCTCAGCGGGCTGTCGTTCACGAACGACGGCTCCGCCGGTCAAACAGCGACGTTCACGCTGAGCGGCTCCACGCTGGCACTCTCGAACGCAACGATCACGACCACGGCGACGAGCGGGGGTTCGCTGGGAGCGAGCGGTGATGTCATAGCAAACGCACTATCGATTACGGGCTCAAATACAGTGACGCTAGGGGCGGGGCACAACATGAGCCTCACGACCGGCGGCATCAGCGGCAGCGGTTCGCTGACCTATGGCGTTTCGGGCGGTAATGCGACCGTATTTCTTTCTGGCAGCAACAGCTACTCCGGCGGCACATACGTGACTGGCGGCCAGATTCGAACGGCGGTGAATGGCGTTGCTGACGGCTCCAATAACAACGCCTTTGGCACAGGGAACGTCATCGTGAGCGGCAGCGGCTCGGTCGCCCTCCGCAACGGCACAACGCTTGCCAACAACTTCACGATCGGCGGCATGGGGCTGTCGTCAAGCGGCACGCAGGGTGCCATTCGCGGATCGTTCAGCACGTCGAGTCGGACGGCCACCGTTTCCGGCTCCGTGACGCTCTCGGCCGATGCCACGATTGTCACCGCCGCCACTGCCGGCCTTACGGACAGCAGGCTCGTGCTCAGCGGCCCGGTCGACCTCGGGTCCAACGTTCTGACGCTCGCTCCGGATTTGGCCATAACCAACTCGACGTCGGTGCCGATCGTGATCAGCGGGAGCATCGGCGGAACCGGATCAATCGTCGTGGCTGGCAACACGCAGTCGACGGCGCTTCTCAGTGCTGCCAACAGCTACTCGGGCGGTACGACGCTGACCTCGGGTACTCTTGCCGTGGGGAACGGCAGCGCCCTCGGTACGGGGGCGTTGGCAGCCGATAGCGGTACCCTTGACCTGAATGGGCAGTCGCTCTCGGTGGGCACACTGAGCAGTGGTAGCAGTGCCGTGATCAGGTCTTCGGTTGCTGGGGCCGCTTCGCTGAGGACGACATCTGAATTCAGCTCGTCGCTGTTTGGCAGCATTGCCGACGGCGTGGGTGTCGTCAGCCTGACCAAGGCTGGCGGCGGTACCATCTACAATTCTGGCAGCAACAGTTACTCCGGCGACACAGACGTGACTGGCGGCCAGATTCGGACGGGTGCGGATGGCGTGGCGGACGGCTTCAACAACAACGCCTTTGGCACGGGTCACGTCATCGTGAGTGGCAGCGGCTCGGTCGCCCTCCGCAACGGCACGACGCTTGCCAACAACTTCACGATCGGCGGCATGGGGCTGTCGTCAAGCGGCACGCAGGGTGCCATTCGCGGATCGTTCAGCACGTCGAGTCGGACGGCCACCATTTCCGGCTCCATGACGCTCTCGGCTGATGCGACGATTGTCACCGCCGCCACTGCCGGCATTACGGACAGCAGGCTCGTGCTCAGCGGCCCGATGAACCTTGGCTCCTACACGCTGACCTTCAAGCCGGCTATCGCATCAGGTCTCGCGAGATTCTCGGATAGTACAGCAGTGCCGATCGTCGTGACGGGAACCATGTTTGGTAGCGGGGACGTCATCGTGGCCGGTGAGAGCGCCGTCTACATGAATGGCGTGAGTTCATCCCTAGGGGCAACGATCGTCCGATCCGGGGCGCTTGGTGGCAACGGATCGATTGCTGGCGTCGTCACTGTCGAGAATGGTGCGACGTTGGCGCCTGGTAGTGCGGCAAATACGACGGGAGCCCTCAGCGTCGGCGGCTTGCAGTTCAATTCCGGTGCCACCGCAGAAATGATGATCAGCGGAACGGGCATCGGCCTGTACGATCAGGTGGTGGCGTTGAACAACGTGGCGTTCGGCGGCACGCTCGCGATCGATTTCACGCAAAACGGATTCGCCAACGGCACGGTGTGGCAGCTGTTCAGCGGTGCGAGCTTCAGCGGGTCCTTCGCCTCAGTGACCATGGTCGGTTCCTACGGTAGCCCCAGCTTCAGCAATGTCGGCGGGGGTGAATGGAAGGCGGATCTCGGTGGCGGCCAAAGCCTTGTATTCTATGAGAACGATTCCCACGCCTTTCGCGGACAGTTTACGGCTGGCCAACTCGTGATCGTGCCGGAGCCTTCGGCGATCCTCCTAACAGGTATTGGCGTCTGTTACATCGGTTGGCGCAACTGGAAGCGAGTTCGTACCGCTCGGCGATTATGGTTCGGGAATACGTAGGACAGATGGCTTGCGCGTTCGTTTCCGCACGGTGAACTTTGCTGAAGTGTTCGGCTCCGGCAATGTCAGCGGCGCTGATTCCATTGCCGAGCCCGGTCGGCGGGTGCTTTTTTCGTGTGCGCCGTTCCAGTCTGAACTGGACTTGCTGCTGCCCGCATGATGCACAATAGTGGCGGAAGCGGGCGCTCCCATGGATTCGTGGCACCAAGCATGACGAACTGCCGGCCGATATCGGTCATCACGGCAACGCCGCCGGGCTTTAATCCCGGCATGCTGGCAAGCCAGGTGGCCGCGCGTTGGTTTCTCGATCGACACGGACTGGGCTCGAACGCCACGTTCTTTCGGCTTGTGCCGCTGACGGATCGTCTCGCCGGTATGGACGCGGCAGCGAGATCTGCCTGCCTGCGCCGCTGTGAAGACGGCATCGATTACCGGCTGTTGGAGCACGCGGATCAGTTGCACGGCACAACTCCCCTTTACTGGGGCGATTTATTGCACATGCGGCAATATCTGGATTCCATCCGCGGGCTTCAACGAGCAGCCCGATGTACCCCAGAGGAGCTGCTTTTGCTCCGTGGAGCTCCCGAGGATCTTATCCGTCGGGCAGTGTCCTTCGGTACAACGTTTCTGTATCACGATGCGACCGACCTAACGGCCGATGAGTACGGGCCCAGTTTCCGTCATTTTCTGGTGAATGCGAGGCTCGTCATGCCTCGTGACATCGTGTCGCTGGCACAACTGGCGACCGTCGTGCCGGGTGCGCCACTTCTCCCGGGGCTCGATGCCACGCAGCTGTTCTGCGGCATGGCTGACTGGCGGGGCGCGTTTCCGGAAGGCACGGACACTGCATGTGCTGACGCAAACGGGCTTCTTTGTCACTTCGCACGCGGGCGCCATGATATTGCCGACCTGAAGCACGCCGTGGCCGAGTTTTCGCAAGGCTTCAGCCTTCCCGTCAGGTGGCTCCCGTGGGGTGACAGTTTGTCGTTTCCGTATCTCCGACATTATGAGGGACAACTTGGGCTTGAGGATGCGACTGGCGGCCGCGAGCCCAGTCTTTCAGCAATTCTGGAGACGGTGGCTGCCGCGAAGTGTTTACTTACTGACACCTACCACGTGGCCGTCATTGCGTGGTCGTTGGGAACGCCAGCGTTGCTCATTCGTGGTAATTACTGGCCGAATGACTTCAATGCCGTGGTAGACAAACGGTACGTATTTTACGTGCAGCACGGCCTTCAGGAATTATTTCTGGCAACTGCGCGGGAGCACGACGAACTGGCGGTGTTCATTCGCAGGGCGGTCAAGGTCGTGTCCGAAGGCCGGGTGCTCGAGTGGTATCGATCATCGGTAGTGCTCAGGGCGGAGGCATGCGAAAGGCGGCTCGCTGCTGCGTTAAGCGAGGAGTCGAATGGCGGGTGAGACTGCATACGTCATGGAAGGGTATGTTCCGCATGGTGGTGCGTATATGGCGTACCACGTTGCGCGGATCCTTCATCGCTATTATCACTTCGATGTGCGAGTCATTACGGCCAGCCCCGGTTTAGCGGAACTGGACCGGCACGGACGGTTTCGGTACGACCCGGTGTTTCCCTGCGTGCCCCTTGCGGGCTGTGAGCAACTGATTCGCGCCGACGATGTGCTCATCTGCAACCCGTCCTTTTCGTCGCTCAATCTGGGATTGAAGGTTCGTGGACGCAAGATCATGTACGCACAGGGATTCACCACCTTTTCGCTGCTCGACTGCTTTTTCGACCACTATGTGGCGGTAAGCGGCTTCGTGCGTGGAGTGCTTGCGCAGACCTATGGCATTGATGCACCTGTCATACCGGCGTTTGTCCCGGATAGCCCGCGGCTTTTTCAGGAAGTGGGGGAATGGGATCCGGTGCCAGCTTGGGAAGCAAGGCCGCCTTATTCGATGGCGTTGAACTTCAAGGGAAACCTCGACGACCAAATGTTGCTTTTGGATAGTGTGCGACGGGAATTGAGATTCAAGGATCGTGAATTGGAGGCATCCATAGAATGGGATCGCGCCGTGGCCGAAGCCACGTCGGGAGCGCCGCGAGAAAAGTTGCTCGAACGGATCTCGTCGGCTCGTTATTTGCTGACGCTTTCCTTGGCGGAAGGGTTTGGGTTGGTTCCTTTGGAAGCCATGGCAATGGGATCGGTGGTCGTTGGTTTTGATGGCTATGGAGGCCGCGAATATATGACGCCCGGGTGCAATTGTGCCGTCGCGGCATCCCCTGACGTGGCCGGCGTCGCGGACGGGATTATTCGGGTGATGCGGGATCTTTCTTACGCCCAGCGATTGGTGGCTGGAGGCGTGCTAACGGCTCGTCGATACAACTACGAGGCCTTTCGCCAATCTTGGGTGCAAGAACTCGGGAGGTTGCTTGCGAATTGAGCGGATGGACGGCGCGCCGGTCATGCGTGCGGAACATTTGACCCCCGTTATCGCAGCCTGTTAGGGTCAGTGGCATGGAAGAATCTTCACGGTCGTCGGTCGCAGTTCCCGTCCCATCCGCTCTCGCCGCTCGCTCGGGAACGCCACCTCCCACCATCTCCCTCCCGGCGCCCGACGCCACCGTCATTTCCGGCCGGCCGACTGCCACCGGCAAGTCGGCCACGATGGCTGAAATCGGCCGGATGCTCGAAGGGCATTCCCTCGGCCCCTACCGCCTCGACGAGTTCGTCGGCGGCGGCGGCATGGGCGCCGTCTTCAAGGCGCTCGACACCACCCTCGACCGGATCGTCGCCGTCAAGGTGCTGTCGCGGCAGCAGTCCAACGACGAGGAGATGCTCAAGCGGTTCCGCAACGAAGCCCAGTCGGCCGCCCGCCTCGACCACGAAAATATCGGACGCGTTCACGCCGTCGGTTCGGACGACGGCTGGCACTACATCGTCTTCGAGTTTATCGAAGGCACGAACCTCCGTGATGTCGTCGCGAAAGAGGGGCCTTTCGACCTGGCCCGTACGATCGATGTGACGATCCAAGTGGCCGACGCCCTCGAGCACGCCTCCGATCGCAACGTCGTGCATCGCGACATCAAGCCGTCGAACATCATCATCACGCCCGCCGGCCGGGCCCGCGTGGTGGATATGGGCCTGGCTCGGCTGCACCACATGGCCGGCGACCAAGACCTCACCGTCAGCGGCATGACGCTCGGCACCTTCGACTACATCTCACCCGAACAGGCCCGCGATCCCCGGTCGGCCGACGTCCGCAGCGATCTCTACTCGCTCGGCTGCACGGTCTTCTACATGCTCGTGGGCCGCCCGCCATTCGCCGACGGCACGATGGTGCAGAAGCTCTTGCAGCACCAGCAGGACCCGCCGCCGGCGATCGAGACACTCCGGCCCGACGTGCCGAAGCAGTTCGGCGCAATCCTCGGCCGACTCATGGCGAAGGACCCGAAGGACCGCTACCAGCGGCCCGCCGAACTCATCGCCGAACTGGTGGGAATCGCCGACGAACTGGGCCTCGAACTGGCCTCGCCCCGGCCGACTGCTGCGACGGTGGTCGAATCGCCGGCCCGGCCCATGCCGGTGCACCTGCCCTGGCTGATCCCGCTCCTGGGGCTGCTGGTCGTCGTCGCCGGCCTGTGGATGCGGGGACGAGGACCGGCAGGACAGTCCTCGAGAGGAGGCTCGCAGCAAACGCTTCTTCCCTCGGCCGCGGAGTCGGCGGGGGAAGACCGCACGACGGAATCAGACGCGCGTGACGATGCGGATGCCGCGGAACCCAGGGTCTGGCGGGTCGTGGACGTGCCGACCGTGGATGACGACTGCGTGACCGTCGGCGAGGCGGTGCGACAGGCATCCGATGGCGACGTGATCGAAGTCGCCTGCGCAGAGCCACGGGATGACGGACCTTTCAGCATCGACGGCAAGCATCTCACGCTCCGGGCCGCTCCTGGAATCGAGCCGATCCTGCGGTTTGGAGAGGTCGGGGCGGCGCAGCGGGACGTCGGCTGCTGCACGGTCGTGTCGGGAACGCTCGAGTTACAAGACCTGACGCTTCGGTCGGCCTTTCTGCCTGCCGGCGGAGGGCGTCTGGCGATCGTCTCCCTGACGGGCTCGGCGGCATTGGTCTGTGAGCGGGTGACCTTTGCCGTGCCGGGCGAGGCGGGGGCCGCCGGCGTCTGCGTGCGGTCACTGCAGGCGGCCGGCGATCGGCAGGAGATTCGCATGACCGATATACGGGCGGAGGGCGGGGCCGCGTTCCTCGAGGCCAAGGGGAGCGGCCGGATCGACCTGTTCTGGTCAGGAGGGCGGGTGGTGACGCCGGGTCGATTCCTGGTCGCCGAGGGTTCGCCGCGGGAGAACGGCAGCGGCATCATCGTCCGGATGACCCTCGAGGATGGGCTGTTCGCTTGCGGCGACGGTTTTGCGTGTCTGCTCGACTCACCCTCCCTGCCGCAGGCTCCGCGGCTGCAGGCGTTTGCCAAAGGCTGCCGGTTTCTTGTGCCCGACGGGCGGGCGGTGCTGGAGCAGTCTGGGGTGGGCGATCCCGAGGCCTATCGGCCGGCGATCGAGTGGATCGACGCCGCCAGCCGCTACGAGGGCAGCGGGATCTTGCGGCGGATCGACGGATCCGGGGAACGGTTCGAAATCGATTTTGACTCCCAGCCGCAGCCGTTCAACCATGCCGCGAAGATCGATGGCTGGCCGGAGGATGAGTGACGGGGATGCCCATCGCTTCCGCTCCGGCTTCACGCGAAACACGACATCGTGTCGTTTTCGCTTGGAAAACATCCGGTTTCTGGTGCTGCGGATGGCATCCTGCCATCCAACCACGTTCCATCGCTTCCGCTCCGAACTTTAGGGGTGTGCCATACTTCAAGAAGCCCCCGGCGGAAGCCGGGGGACAATTCCTTGACGGCAACTGGCCTGTTAGGTCTAGTAACTACGTCGCGATTTCGGGACGCTCCCTCGTGGGAGCGACTCCGCGGCAGAAGTCACCTTGGAGAGCAGCGATGTCTTGCAGCAGGAGCAGCAGGTATGCAATGGTCGCCGGAGCGGCCGTCGCCTTGGCGTGTGGCGGTTCGGCCCGCGAGGCCTTTGCGATCAAGCAGTTCTTCGACGAGTTCAAGGCGGTCTACGTGAAGCCGGACAGCTCCGACCCGGCCGAGAAGGCGCTTGCCGCCGAGGTCGAGACTGCGAAGTGCAACGTCTGCCACGCCGGCACCAGCAAAAAGGAGCGGAATGCCTACGGCCACGCTCTGGCCGAACGGCTCGACAAGAAGGAAGACGCCAAGAACGTCGAGAAGATCAAGAAGGCGTTGGAGGAAGTCGCGGCCCTGCCGAGCGACCCGGCCAAGGCCGACGCTCCCACGTTTGGCGCACTGCTCAAGGAAGGCAAACTGCCCGGCGGCAAGTAGGCCTCGATCATTACCGCGACTGCCCGGCGGCCTCGAGGACCATTTCCTCGAGGCCCGGGCAGGCAGCGATCGCCGCGGCTGAATCCGCCGGGGCGAAGAGCCTCACCCGTTTGACCAGGTCGTCGAACTGTTCGTGCGCCAGGCTGCGGACCACCGGGGAGAGTTCCTCGAACCGCCGCCAGCTGAAGTCGGCGTCGCTGGGCTCGCGACCGGCGGATCTTTCGTGTCCTGTTCCTTCTCGAGCCTGATCGCGCACCGTGAGCCGGAATTCCACCTCCCGCTCCGCGGGAGGCGCGTCGATCAGCAGCCTATCGACATCGAGTGGAATGCCAGCCCGCCGCGAGACGGCCTTCGCAAGACGCCCGGCGATCGCCACCTTGTCGTCGTAGGTTCGCCCCGCCAAGCCCCGGTGGATGGCCGGATGCCGCAACGCGTCGAACGAAGCCACCCGTTTGAAGAGTTGGCGACGGCTCCCGAAGAGCCCGTCCGCCAGCGCAGCGGCCGGCGTGCCCACGGCGAGTGACCGCAAGGCATCGACAAAGCCGTGGTCGTCGAGCCTGACGAAACTGGCCGGATCGATGGCATCACGCAGGATCCAGATGGCCCGCTGCAGCATCGCCGTGGCCGACCGCACGGCATGATGCCAGTAGACCTCGCTGAACATCACGTATCGGGCAAACACGAGCATTTCCGCGGCCGTGCGGCCCTTGTCGGTGATGGCCAGCGCCGTGCCCTGCTGGTCGAGACAAAGGCTCGAAAGCAGCCGCTCCTCGTCGAAATGGCGGCCATAGGGGACGCCGGCGTGGAGGCTGTCGCGGCCGAGGTAGTCCATTTTGTCGACGTCGATTGGTCCCGAGAGCAGCGAGTGCAGGATGCGGCCGGCCGGATCGGCGGCCTTGCCCGTGATGAGGGCGGCGACGCGGGAGGGATCGAGGCCCCACGATCCCGCGAGCACGGCCGCCGGCTCGCCATGTGCGAGGATGTCGGGCACGAGAGACTCGTGCCGGGGAAACCGTGGCAGACCCACGTCTTCGATCGGATGGCAGAACGGCCAGTGACCGATGTCGTGTACGAGCGACGCCACCACGAACGCCGCCGCATCGGCCTCATCGACCACCGCAACGAAGCGGGGATCATGCTTGAGCCGGGCAAGAAACTCGAGCGCCCGCCGGTAGACGCCCAGCGAGTGTTCAAGCCGCGTATGGACGGCGCCGGGATAGACCAGCGACACCAGGCCGAGCTGGCTGACACGGGCCAGCCGCCGCATCTCGGCCGTGTCGAGCAGAGCCCGCACACGGGCCGTGAGCGGCACGGTCACCCCTGGGGGGATCCGCACGCCCTCCGCGTGGGATTCGAGCGACACCAGTTCGGGCAGGTCTGTCAGCGGCATGGACGGCTCCACGGCACGGGGCGTCAGATGGGCATGAAGCCGGCCAGCCAACGCAACAGCGCGGTGAACATGACATAGAGCGAAAAATGGGCCGCGCCGGTTCCCCAGTCGAGGTCGAGCGTGGCCAACGCCGCCAGGGCGCCCGCAAAGAGGAATGGTGGCCCCAGGTAGACCCAGGGCCACATCTCGTTGGTCATTTCGGGCGGCAGGAATCCCTTCACGAGCCACAACGCGGCGTAGACGGCTCCGCAGATGGCCGTGCGAAGGAGCAGTGGGCGGCCAAAGTAGGGCTCCAGATCCCGGTCGCGGACAAGTTGGTAGCCTACCCAGGCGCACGGCATGGCCACGATGCAGGCCGTTGCCGCCAGCAGCCAGACGGGGGCCTGGCCAGGGCCCCAGAGCCACCGGACGACGAGCGCCAGCAGCATCGTGGCGACGGCCCCGACGGCGACGGCCATGAAGGCGGCCTTCGGAACGTGGTGTTCCACGAATACGATCGGCGTCGCCGGGGCCCGGCCGGGACGGGCCGGTTCGTCTTCCGGCCCATGGATTTTCACCTCCTTCACCGCATTGCTGGGAACGGTGATCGGCTTCTTGCACTTCGGGCAGGGGCCGGTCCGGCCGGCAAACTTGTCGCTGACGGTGAAGGTGGAACGGCAGCCGGGGCAGATGACTTGAATGGCCATGGACTCGATCCCGAGCAAGAAATGAGGGCTTCGCCGGCAGACCGACGTATCCGTTCCGCGTGATCCGGGCCGCGGCAGTGTCAGAGGCCGGCCCGCCTCCGTCAAGCCGCCAATGGGCAGGCTAGAATAAGGTGTTGGAATCGGACCACGCCTGAACACAAAAGAAAAGCCGCCGGCGCCATGGCAGACGACAAAACCAGGGTCAACAGGAAGACAGCGGAGCCACCAGCAGGGCCGGCACCGGCCGAGGTGTCCGGGAAGATCGTTTTTCATTGCCCGAACGGCCATCGGATCGTCGTGCCCGCGAAGGTCGCCGGTCAGCGGGGCAAGTGTTCGAAATGCGGAGTGGCTGTCCGGATTCCGAACGCCAGCCAGCCACCCGCTGCGGGCGCAGCCGTGGCCGGAGCCGTCGCCGAAGCTGCTGCCGGTGAAGGAACCGAACCGGCGGGGACCGCGGAAGAGCGTGTCCATGCCGGGACGGGGCAGCCGACACCCGAGGGCGAAGCGGAGGAGGCCGTCGGCCATGCGGAGCCGCCAGTCGACATGTTTGCCGGTCTCGTTGAATCGAGCGACAGTCAGGCGGCGGCTCCTGAGTTCGGCGATTTTGCCACACAGGGCGATTCTGCGCCGTTCGAGAGCATCGAGCCAGAGCAGGGGGCCGTGGCGTTCCAAGGCAATCCAACCGCCGCCCTGGTGGCCCGTCTGTTCGAGGAGATGGCGCACGGAGGGATCGTCGAAGTGCACATCACCGGTGGCAGCGTGATCCTGCCCGAGTTTTACGAGGCACGGTGGTCAGTGGGCTCACACGGGCTGTTTGCCAGCCGGGCTGCCGATGGAACGGTCACGCTCACCGCCGTCGCCTGGGATTCCATCCAGAAGATCGTCGTGCGGCAGGTCGAAGGATTGCCAGACGGCATGTTCGAGTGAACGCGGCGGCGGGAATCGCCGGGCGGCTCAGTCGTGTTCGTCCAGATCGCCCTCGGTGATCGTGGTGAACCCCTTGTTGGCGAGGGTCTCCAGGCCCATCTCCGTGTTGTCCACCATCAGCGCCACTGCTGGACGACCGCGGGGACGCGAGAGAATTGGATAGGCTTGGATGATGTTCACTTCGGCTTGCAGCAGGGCCGTGCATATCCGCAGGAGAGGCTGATTGTCATCGGGCAGTTCCACGCCGATCAGGTCGCTCTCGATCAGTGCCAGCCCGGCCCGCTCCAGGATTTCCCGCCCCTGTTCCGGATGGCTGAGCAGGAATCTGGCGAAGGCGCACTCGCCGGAGTCGCTGATCGACAGGGCGACGATTCGCACCTTCGAGCCCTCGAACCGCCGCACGACCTCCAACAATTGGCCCACCCTGTTCTCCATGAACACGGTGAACTGCCGCAGCGTCGGCCAGTTTCGGCCCCTGGCAGTCGCGAATCCTACGCCCGTGCCCTCACCCGCGTCGCCAAGGCTCACGTTTTGAACTCCTCTGGGGGATGAACAGGCCGGGCTTTGCCGGAAAAACCCTGGAAAGAATAGAGTCTGGATACCCGGCTGGTCAACGAAGCCCGGGCACCGGCTGCGTTGGGAGCCGCCGGCAACATCTTTCAGGAACGGTGGCCATGGCCGACGCGGTGCACGAGATCGAGATTCGGGTGCGGTATCAGGAGACCGACGGGCAGCGGCGGCTGCACCACGCCAACTACCTCACCTATTTCGAAATGGGCAGGACCGAGATGCTGCGGGCCTGCGGCAGGACCTACCGGGAATTCGAGGACGAGGGGCTTTTCATGGTGGTGGCGGACATCTCGTGCAAGTATCACGCCCCGGCCGACTATGACGACCTGCTCCGGCTGCGGACCCGCGTGGAAAAAATCGGTGCCGCCCATATCAAGCACGCCTACGAGTTGATCCGCGGCACGACCATCCTTGCCACCGGCACCACGACCGTGGTTTGCGTCGACAAAGAAGGCAAGGTCCGCCGCCTGCCGGACTGGATGCTCGCCTGACAGGCTGCCGGGCGGGTCTGCCGCCGGTTGCAGGAAACTGTCCAGCGCGGATGTCGGGCGGAAAAGACGGGATTTGTCACGGGGCGGCGGCTTGCCCAGAGTGCTCTTGCCTAAAGAGCTCTCACCGAGAGAGCTCTGGGCGAACACCCAACGACCCAGCGAACCCCAACCAGCCCCAACACCCCCCCGGAGACATCCAACATGATTCTCGCAGCTGAAAAAGAACTCTGCCATATGGGCGAGACGGCCGGCATCGCCGATCACGATCACGATCTCGTGCACGAGTTGAGCCGCCGGCTCGACGCGCTGTGGCGGTATGATCAGTACATCGCCAACGCCGAATGGCGCGACGATCTCAAGCAATTCTGGTGCGACGCGAAGGCGATGGAGCAGCAAGCCATCCAGCGGATCAGGGAGTTGATCGCGCAGGAGGTTCGAAACGACTGCTTCTAGTCCGCGTGTGGGACCGGTCCCGTTCCACGTTACCGCGGTTGTGCGGGCTGCCAGTCCGTTTCCTGATCATCATCCGCCGTGTCGGCTTCGAGTCCGTCATACACGTGCAGCGTGATGCCGGCGGCCTCCATCTCGGCGGCGTGGGAGTCGTCCTCGTCTTCGGAATCGTCGACGTAGGCGAGCAGCGACTGCATCTCGCTCTCGGAGATCTCGGCCAGCCGGAAGCTGCGGACGATTTCCGGAGAGGGATCGGCTGTCGGCGCGGGCTGCTGGGCGGTAGCCTCGTGACGGCACCGCACATAGGTTTCGCACAGCGACACGAGGTCTTCGCGAACCATCACATCCTCCTTGGTTGATGTCGGGCCGGCGGGACGGCCGGCTGTGGCGGCCCCTGACGGCTGCCACGTGGCATACCCCAGTGTGTACGATGGATGTGAGGGAAATGTTCACAGGGGGAGTGGATGCCCTGGACCCGCGTGGAGCGTCCGGTATGGGGCGGGACGGTGTGGGCTTCGACGGGGGGCCATTTCCGATAGGATGCGGCTGGTTTGTTTCCCGTTTCGGCGTCACGCATGGCCCTTGTTCAACTCGACGACCTGACGATCGCCTTTCGCGGGCCACCGCTCCTGGACGGCGTCACCAGGCAGATCGAGGCTGGGCAGCGGATCGGTCTGCTGGGCCGCAATGGCTGCGGCAAGACCACCCTCCTGAAGATGCTCGCCGGGCACGAGCAGTCCGATCGGGGCCGCTGCACGGTGGCCCCCGGCACCCGTGTCGCCTACCTCTCGCAGGAGGTGCCGCTGGATCTGGCCGGAGACGCATGGGCGGTCGTCCGCCAAGCCCTCGACGCCGCGGTGGCATCCCACGAGATCGAAGGCTGGGAGGCCGACGAACGGGTGAAACGCACGCTTGCCCGGATGCAGATCGACGCCCATGCCGATCTGGGGGCGATGTCGGCGGGGCTCAAGCGGCGGACGCTCCTTGCCCGCGCGCTGGTCACCGAGCCGCACCTGCTCTTGCTCGATGAGCCGACCAACCACCTCGATCTGGCTGCCATCGGCTGGTTGGAGGAATTCCTGGCAGCGTGGCCGGGCACGCTCGTGTTCGTGACGCACGACCGGGCATTCCTCCGGAAGCTGTCGACGCGGATCTGGGAGATCGACCGCGGCAGGCTCTTCGACTGGTCGTGCGACTACGACACCTTCCTGGCTCGGAAGGCTGATGCGCTGGCCGCCGAGGAGAAGCAGAACGCGCTGTTCGACAAGCGGCTGGCGGAGGAGGAGGTTTGGATCCGCCAGGGCATCAAGGCCCGCCGCACCCGCAACGAGGGCCGCGTGCGGGCGCTCAAGGCGATGCGGAACGAACGCAGCCAGCGGCGGGAGCAGGTGGGGAAGGCGAAGCTCGTGATCCAGGAGGCGGCCCGCAGCGGAAATCTCGTCTGCGCGGTCGAGAAGCTCTCGTTCAGCTATGACGGGCGGCCGATCCTCTCGGACTTCTCCACGGACATCCTCCGCGGCGACAAGGTGGGGATCATCGGGCCCAACGGCGCGGGGAAAACCACGCTCCTCCGGCTGCTGCTCGGGCAGCTGACCCCCGAGCGCGGCACCGTCAGGCTGGGCACGCAGCTGGCCGTGGCCTATTTCGACCAGCTCCGCGGTCAGCTCGATGGCGAGAAGTCGATCGCCGACAACATCGCCGGCGGCAACGACACCGTCACCATCGGCGGCCAGCGGCGGCACATCATCGGTTACCTGCAGGATTTTCTCTTCTCGCCTGAGCGGGCCCGCACGGAGGTGAGGTTTCTGTCGGGCGGTGAGCGGCACCGCGTGCTGCTGGCCAAACTTTTCACGCAGCCGGCCAACGTGATCGTGCTCGACGAGCCGACGAACGACCTCGATGCCGAGACGCTGGAATTGTTGGAGCAGCGGCTGGTGGAATTCGCCGGCACGATCCTGATGGTGAGCCACGACCGCGAGTTTCTCAACAACGTGGCGACGAGCGTGATCGCGTACGAGGATGGTGGCGTCCGCGAATATGTTGGTGGCTATGACGACTGGCTGCGGCAGCGGCCGGCGGCCAGGCCGAAGGATCTCGCACCGTCGCGAGCAGCCACGCTGAAGACCGCACCGCCGCGGCAGGAGGCTCCGCCGGAAGCGGCAGCCGCCTCCCCCAGGCGACGCTCGTATAAGGAGCAGCGTGAGCTCGACCTGCTCCCCGCGACCATCGAGAAGCTCGAAGCCGACATCGCTTCGCTCCACGATCAGGTGGCTTCTCCGACCTTCTACAAGCAGCCCGCCGCCGAGATCGCCGCGACGCAGCGTCGCCTCAAGGACTGCGAAGCGCAGCTGACGGCGGCGTTTCAGCGGTGGGAAGAGCTGGAGTAGGCTTTCGCGGCAAGCACGCACCGTCCCCGGACTTCCGTCCGGGGCTTCTTGTCGTGGGTGGCGTGACCGTTTGGGGGAGCGTGTCCCCGAATAAAAGCCCCCGGCGGAAGCCGGGGGACACCGGGCGCGAGGCGGCTTGGGCGACTGCGGTCGCCCTCCGTTGGCCGTGCATCGATCGGGCCGCATCCGGTAGAATCGGGTGTGCCGTCGAGGTGGCGGCGTGAATGCAAACAGAGCCCACGGAGGTGCCGATATGGTTGCCACGATTTCCCCCGGTGCGTTTGCCGATCTCCGCCGTCGGGGCGAGCCGGTGACTCTCATCGACGTGCGGACGCCAGCCGAATATGACGAGGTGCACGTCGAAGGTGCCCGCAACATCCCGCTTGATCGCCTTGATCCCCGGGCGATCGCCGCCGAGCATGCCGGGAACACCGGCCCGCTCTATTTTGTCTGCAAGTCGGGTGGCCGTAGTCAGAAGGCCTGCGAGCAGATGGTCGCCGCGCACGTCTCCAATGTGGTGAGCGTCGAGGGAGGCACCGCGGCCTGCGAGGCTGCCGGCATCGCCGTGGCCCGCAGCGGTCGCAAGGTGATGTCGCTGGAGCGTCAGGTGCGTATCTGTGCCGGAGGGTTGGTCGTGCTGGGCGCTGTCCTCGGGCATTTCGTCAACCCTGCCTGGCACGCCCTGTCTGCATTCATCGGCGCCGGTCTCGTCTTCGCGGGCGTGACCGACACCTGCGGCATGGCGATGATGCTGGCGAAGATGCCATGGAACCAGGTGCGCGGTGCGGCGAGCTGCTGTGCCCGCGCCGTCGCGCTCGCGCTGGTGCTCAGCGGTGCCGGGGGCGTTGCGCTGGCGGCGGAGCATGCGAAGGATTCGCTCGAGGCCGTACAGCAGGCCGTTGCGGATCAGAAGGCGGTGCTCGTCGATGTCCGCGAACCGGAGGAGTGGAACGAAGGGCATCTCTCCGGCGCTCGTTCGCTGCCCCTCTCCACGCTGGAGAAGGGCGTGCAGCCTGAGTCGCTCGCCAAGCTTTTGCCCAAGACAAAGATCATCTACGTGCACTGCCTGTCGGGAGGCCGCTGTCTCAAAGCGGCTGATATTCTCAAGCCGCTCGGCTACGACGTGCGGCCACTGAAGCCAGGCTATCAGGATCTGGTCGCCGCTGGCTTTTCCGCCGTCGTCGGCCAGTGAGCCCGGGAGTGCCCCGGTCTCGCGTCACCAGTATTTCACGAGCAGGACGCCGGCGAACACCATCGCTGCGCCGAGGATCCTGCCGACGGTGAGGCCCTGCTGCGGCAGGTTCATCAGGCCGAAGTGGTCGAGCAGGAGCGAACAGATGAGTTGCCCGGCCACGACGGCCGCGATGAAGGCGGCCGCACCGAGCTTGGGTGCGAGCGCGGCCCCGGCGAGCACGATCAGCGCCCCCAGGGGGCCGCCGATCCAGTTCCACCACGGCGCGGCCCGCATCGCCGCGACCGCGGGCGGGATCGGCCGGATCGCCAGCATCACGATCACGGCCGTCGCGATCGTTCCGCAGATCGAGAAAAAGGCGGCGTAGCGAGGGTCATCGAGGTTGGTCCGCAGCGAGCCGTTGGCCGCCGCTTGGAGCGCGATGCATGCCCCGGCGGCGGAGGCGAGCAGAATCCAGACGGTGTCCATGGATGTTCCTTTCAGAGAGTCGCTACTATACGGGCTCGCCGGATTTTGCCGGACCGTATTTCCCGCCCTGTCTGCCTGAGCGGCCTGCATGGATATCAGCATCGAGCGACGTGAGAGCGCCCCGGATGCGTCCGGCGATGCGGTCGTTGAACTGACCGTGAAGGGCCGGATCGATGCGGAATCGGGCGTGGAATTGGAACACGCCGTCGCGCAGGAGTTGCAGCAGGGGCAGCACTCGATCCGGCTCGACTGCACCGGCGTGAGCTTTCTCAGCTCCGCTGGCATCCGAGTGCTCTTCAATGTCCACCGTGCCGCCAAGGCCGCCGGCGGGAAGTGCCTGATCGGCGGAGCCAGCGAGCCGGTGGCCCGCGTGCTGGAGCTGACGCGGCTGGCCAAGGTTCTCAGGGAGCCCCAGGGAACGGGCGACCAGGGAGCGACTCCGTCTGGCGATGCTCCAGCGGTTGCAGTCGGGAATGCTTCCGCCGAGTTTCGCGAAGGCAGGATCCTATTCATCGGCTGGGAGACGCCGGGCGCCGGCGGGCTGCAGGCCGAAGTGGTTGGTTCGTCCGATGATGTCCTGCTGGGTCGCCTGCGGGAGACAGCGTCGCGGCCTGTGCCGCGGCATGCCTTCGGCCTTGGGCTGGCCGGCCTCGCCGACGACAGACCGCTCGCCGCGATCGCCGGCGAAATGCTGGCGGCCTGTGGGGCCGTGTTTCATCGCGGACCGCAACCCTTCACCGCGGTCGACTACAGCTTGAGCGAGGGCAGCCATGTGCCCACCATGCATCTTGCGTCGGGCCTAATCTGGGAGGGCCTGCCACGTGGACGGGCGGGCTTCGAGACGGCTGATGACGAGCCGGCCGTCCGGTTCGATGAACTGGCCGCTGCGGTCCTCGAGCGATCCCAGGCCGAATCTCTGGCGGTGGTGATCGTGGCCGAGGTGCACGGGCTCGTGGGCGTCGAGTTGATCCGGCCACTTGCCGAGGCGACGGCCGACGACCATCCGCGCTCCCGTGAATCAGCCGTCGCCGCCCGCTGGCTGAGTTTTTCGCGTGAGCCCGTGCACGCCCGGCACACGGCGCTCATCGTGGGCGTGATCACGCGGGGAAATTCCGCCGGCCCGCTGGCTGGTTTCGTTCGGCCGCTCGGCACGAAAGGCCCCTCTGGCCATATCCATGCCGCCATCTTTCCCCTGCGGCCGCTCAAGCGCGGCGCCGTCGATCTTGCCACGACGGTCGCCGATCTCGCCGCCTCCGAGCCGGTGGCCGTGATGCACCTGCTCGGCGATCCGCAGCCGGTGCTGGGCAGCGGGCAGTCGGAGCTCGTCCGCGGCAGTTGCTGGTTTGCGCCCCTGTCGGTCACCGGGCCTTCGAGCAACGGGGGAGGCGGCCGATGATCACGCTCCTCTCCACCTGGACGTTTGGCGTAGCGCTGGGGTTCGTAGCGCTCGGGGTGTTCGTCAGCTACAAGCTCTTCTCGTTTCCCGACATCACCACCGACGGCTCCTTTACGCTTGGCGCCGTCGTCGCGACCGTGCTCCTCGTTGCGGGCGTCGATCCGGTACTGGCCACGCTCGGCGGCATGGCGGCCGGCGCGGTGGCGGGGGCATGCACCGGCCTGCTGCACGCCATCCTCGGCATCGAGCCGTTGCTCTCCGGCATCCTCATGACGACGGCGCTGGCGAGCGTGAATCTCGTCGTGCTGGGCCGCAGCAATGTGCCGCTCTCCGGCGTGAAAACGCTTCTCGACCGTGCCGAACGGCCACTCCTGCCCGCGGCCCGCCTGCTCGGCTTCGCCGACGCCGAGGCTGGGGAGGCGGCCAGGCTGGGCTTCGTGGTGCTGGTCGCGCTCGCGGCGGTGCTGCTGCTCTATCTCTTCTTCCGCACTCGGTTGGGCACCGCCATGCGTGCTGGCGGCGACACGCCCACCATGGCCCGGGCGCTGGGCCGCAACACCGGCCTGCTCACGGTGGCCGGACTCGCGATCGCCAATTCGTTCACGGCGCTCTCCGGAGCGATTGTCGCGCAGTATCAGGGCTTCGCCGACGTGCAGATGGGAATCGGCATGGTGGTGTGGGGCATGGCGAGCGTGTTTCTGGGCGCGGCTCTCGTGGGGCAGGTCCGTCTCGGCGGGGCGCTCCTGGCCACACTCGCCGGCAGCGTGACATTCCGACTGCTCGTCGCGGCGGCGCTTCGTGCCGGTCTCGATCCCGACTGGCTGAAGTTCACGACGGCCCTCGTCGTGCTGACGGCGCTCGTCGCGCCGCGGCTGTTGGTTCGTCGTCAGCAGGCCTCGGTGGCACGGTAGAGACGCTCATGCTCGAACTCCACGATGCCACGGTGACATTTTCCGCCCCCGGCGGTCCGCTGGTCAGAGCGGTGGATGGCGTCTCGATCACCGTGCCGGCCGGCACGTTCGTGGTCGTCATCGGCACCAACGGCTCCGGCAAGAGTACGCTGCTGGGTTCGATCGCCGGTACCGTCCGCCTCGATGGCGGCAGCATCCATCTGGCCGGCCACGACATCACCCGCTGGCGTGAAGACCAGCGGGCCCGGCTCGTGGGCCGGGTGTTCCAGGATCCGCGGGCGGGCACGGCGGCAAGCCTGACCGTGCTGGAAAACATTGCCGTGGCCGCCTGCCGCGGGCGGCGGGCCGGGCTCTCGTGGGCGACCAGCCGCAGCCTGCGGGCCGAGGCCGCCGAGCGGCTGGGGAGCATCGTGCCGGGGCTCGAAGCGCGGCTCGACCAGCCGATCGGCTCGCTTTCCGGCGGTCAGCGGCAGATCGTCACGCTCGTGATGGCGACCTGGCACCGGCCCGACCTGCTCCTGCTCGACGAGCACACCGCCGCGCTCGATCCGGCCGCCGCCGACCGCGTGGTGCAGGCCACCGCGAGGCTCGTCCGCGAACACAACCTCACGGCGCTGATGGTGACGCATTCGCTCTCGCAAGCCGCGTCGCTCGGCGACCGGCTCCTGCTCGTGCACCGCGGGCGGATCGCCCTCGATGTGCAGGGGGCCGCAAAACGCAGGCTCTCGGCCGAGGATCTGGCCTATCGCTTCGACCGGTTGCGATCCGCCGACCAGTTGGACGAGGCCGCCGCCCGGTCGCTCTCCGACCTGTACGTGTAGTCGTCGCAGGAAACACCCAATGATCCCGACACCCATCCTTGGCTTTCTTCGCCGCGCCGTGCCGACCATCGCACTGCTGGTCGGCGCATCGTCGCTGCTCCTGCTCACCGACAGGCAGTCGGCCAAGCGTTCGTTGCCGGCGATCGCCGTGCTGCAGCAGACGAGCTCGACGGTGCTGGAGGACGCGGTCAAGGGAATGATTGCGGGGCTCGCTGAACGTGGCTGGGTCGACGGCAAGACCGTCACGATTCGCCGCTACAACGCCGAGGGCGACATGGCGCAGGCCAACGCGATCGCCCGTGAGATCGCGGGTGGCCCGTTTGATCTCGTGCTCACCTCCAGCACGCCGTCGATGCAGGCGGTGGCGACGGCCAACGCGAGCGGACGGCTCAAGCACGTATTCGCAGCGGTGGCGGATCCCTTCTCGGCCGGCGTCGGCTTCGACCGTGCCGACCCGCTCGTGCATCCGCCGCACCTGGTCGGCTACGGTAGCCTGGCACCGGTGAACACAACGTTTCTGATCGCCCGGCGATTGAATCCCCGCTTGGCCCGCGTGGGCGTGGCCCACAACCCGTCGGAAAGCAACTCCCGTCGCTTCATGGAACTTGCGCGGGCGAGCTGCAAGGCACAGGGCATCGAGTTGCTCGAGGCGCCGGTGGAAAATTCCTCCGGCGTCATCGAGGCGGTGCAGTCGACGATCGGGCGAGGCGCTGAGGCGATCTTCGTGCCGGGCGATACGACGGTGATCAGTGCGATTGACTCGGTCATCGCCACCGCCGCCAAGGCGGACGTTCCGGTGTTCAGCGTGAACCCGGGCGTGCCTGACCGCGGCACACTCTTTGACGTCGGGTTCAACTTCCGTGAGGTGGGGCTCGTGGCCGGCCGGCTGGCGTCTGACTTGCTCACGGGCACCGATCCCAAAACCGTGCCGATCCGCGAGACGGCCCACGAGATTCCGCCCTACCTCGTGCTCAACCTCGCCACGAAGGCAGCGGCCCCAGACCGCTGGCAGGTACCAGACGATCTCAAATCGCAGGCACGGTATCTGATCGACCATGCAGGCCGGAATGAGCAACCCGACGCGGTGCTCAAGGGGCCGTTCGACGAGGCGCCGGTGCAGTGAGGGCCGGGAAAAATCGCTCCCGTCCCCATTTTCCCCAATCTTCCCGAGCGGACCCCAAAGACTGCGGGAGTGGCTGAAGGAGTGCACGGGCCGATACACCCCGTCATGGGGAATCGCAACGAGCGGACACGGTGTGAGGAAGGCTGTCGTGCAACGACGCGCAGCCTCCGCAGTCGGATTTCTGCCGAAGCGACGCCACCCTTACGGATCGCCCCCGGCACCGGCCATGGCAGCGTGGCCCCACGGGCGCTGTTGGGCCCTGACGCATTCGACCACGTGATGACGCCGCTCGTCGGCAGGCGCGTCGGGTACGCACGCCCGGTGGGGCATGTCGGGGATGCCTTGATCGAGCTCGTGATGACGCAACTCTTCGACGAGTTCGGCATCCGGTGGCTCCCGCTGGATCTCGATGATCCAGCCGAGGTCGATGCGATCGTATTTGGCGGCGGCGGCAGCATGGGCCGACAATCGGTACAGAACCACGCGATTCGCACCAGGGCACTGTCGCTCGGCGTACCGGTCGTGATCCTGCCCCAGTCGTTCACCGACCGGGAGGATCGCGCGTTTGCCAAAGTCTTTGTACGCGAACGCGCCAGCCTCGACCTGCGGCCGGACGGCATTCTCGCCCCGGATCTCGCACTTGGTCTGGCCTGGCCCTCTGCCGGCCCGCCCGTGCAGGATCTCGGCATCCTGATGCGACGCGATCATGAGCGGACCGGTCGCCGGCTCCAACTCGCCCGCGATCCCGCCGTCCTCTGCCACTCGCCCGCCGAGACCCTCGCCTTGGCGGCGCGGTATCGCCGGATCATCACCGACCGGCTGCACTTCGCGATCGCCGGGCTTCATGCCGGCCGCGAGGTCACACTGCTGCCGAACAACTATCACAAGAACCGGTCGATGCACGAGACGTGGCTGGCCGGCCTGGGCTGCAATTTTGCGGAGAGCGTGGAAGCTGCGCTCCTGACGCAGGCGGCCGCGGCCCGCCGCACGGTGCGGGCCGCGGCGTAGCGCGGATCCTGAACGGCTGGCAGCCAGACCGGCCGCAGGGTATGAACAGGGGCATGAGATCCTTCGTCTTCCTCCTGCTCGGGGGGCTGTTCTTTGCGGCCAGTGCGTCCGCCGCGCCGCCGCTTCGCGTCGGAATGGAACTCTCCTACCCGCCCTTCGAGATGACCGACCCGCAGGGACGGCCGACGGGTGTGAGCGTGAAACTCGCCGAGGCCCTCGGACGGCACCTTGGTCGCGATGTGGTGATCGAAAACACCGCATTCGATGGACTCATTCCCGCGCTCAAGACCGGCAAGATCGACTGCATCATTTCCTCGATGACCGCCACACCGGAGCGGAGCCGGTCGATCGCCTTCTCGGAGCCCTATCTGAAGACCGGTCTAGCGCTGCTCGTCGGGGCCAAATCCCCCGTGCAGTCGGCCGCTGATCTCGACGCTGCTGGCTGCACGGTGGCCGTCAAGAAGGGCACGACCGGGCATCAGTATGCCTCGACGACTTTCAAGCGGGCCCGGCTGCTCGTGCTCGACAAGGAATCGGCGGCGGTGATGGAGGTCGCGCAGGGGAAGGCAGACGCCTTCATCTACGACTCCCTCTCGGTCTACCAGAACCACAAGCGGCATTCCGACACGACGCGGGCTCTGCTCCGGCCGTTTCGCGAGGAGACCTGGGCGGTCGGCCTGCGTCCCGGCGACACGCAACTCCGCGACCAGATCAACGCATTTCTGAAGGAGTTCCGGGCCGAAGGCGGTTTCGAGAAGCTCGGCGATGAATTCCTGCCCGAGGAAAAGGCCTCCTTCAAGGCCCAGGGCATTCCCTTCTACTTCTGAGTGTATGCCCCGCTGGCTCGCCCACACGATCGTCGTCGTCCTGTTCGCAGCGATCATCGCGCTGGCGTTCTCGCGGGTGAACTATGGCTGGAACTGGGCCGGCGTCTGGGAATACCGCCAGAAGCTGCTGCAGGGCTTCGGCGTCACCGTCGCCCTGAGTGTGGCGTCACTTGTCGCCAGCACCCTGATCGGCATGCTGGCAGCGGTGCTCTTGGGTTCGAAAAATGTGCTGCTGGAGGCGGTGGGCCGAGTGTATGTCGAGCTGATTCGCGGCACGCCGCTGCTCGTGCAGTTGCTGATCGGCTTCTATGTCGTGGCCAGCGCCGTCGGCCTCGAAAACCGTTATGTCGTCGGCGTGCTCGTGCTCGCACTCTTCAGCGGCGCCTACATGGCGGAGATATTCCGCGGTGGCCTTGCCGCCATTCCGCAGACGCAGCGGGACTCGGCCCGGGCCATCGGTCTCACACCCTGGCAGTCATTCCGGCTCGTGATTCTCCCGCAGGCAGTCCGCCTCGTGCTGCCCGCGGTGGCGGGCCAGTTCGTGTCGCTCATCAAGGACTCATCGCTCCTTTCGGTGATCGCGGTGTCGGAGTTCACGCTCGCCGCCCAGGAGGTGAATTCGTTCACCTACTCGACGTTGGAAAGCTACCTGCCGCTGGCCGCCGGCTATCTGCTGCTCACGTTGCCGCTGTCGGCCGTGTCGCGGCTGCTCGAGCGCCGGTACCGGTATGAGGCATGAAAACGACATATCACGAAGGCCGGACGTCATGAATCTTGAGATCAGCGGCCTCGTGCAGCGGTTCGGCGCGACCACCGTGCTCGACGGCCTGGAACTGCGCACCGGCGACGTGCGGTCGCTCGTGCTGGTGGGGCCGTCGGGTGGGGGCAAGTCGACGCTGCTGCGGATCCTCGCGGGACTCGACGTGCCGGTGGCCGGCAAAGTCGCTTTCGACGGGGAGCCGCTCCCGCGGGATGAGTCGTCGCTACGTGCCTACCGTCGGAAGGTGGGAACCGTCTTCCAGGCCTACAACCTCTTTCCGCACTTGACCGCCATGGACAACCTGCTCCTGCCGCTGGTGCACGTGCACGGCCTCTCTGAGCCAGAGGCGCGGGCTCGCGTCCGCGAGCCGTTGGAACGGTTCGGCCTTGCTGACCATGCCCTCAAGCGTCCGGCCGAACTCTCCGGCGGGCAGAAGCAGCGGATCGCCATCCTGCGGGCCCTCGTCGTGCAACCGAAGCGGCTGTTTCTCGACGAGCCCACCTCCGCGCTCGATCCGGAGATGACGGCCGAGGTGCTGGAGATGATCGGGGAGTTGAAGGATCTGGGCACGCAGTTCGTGCTGGTCACCCACGAGATGGGGTTCGCCCGGCGCGTGGCCGACCTCGTGGCATTCGTCGGCGACGGTCGGGTGCTCGCCCACGGCCCTCCGGGGGAGATCATCGACCGCTGCGACGTGCCGCGGGTACGCACCTTCTTCGCGAGGATTCTTCCATGAACGAACCCAAAGAGCCGGTCGATACATCGCGGCAGGCCTTTCTCGGCGCGCTCGTCGCCGATGCCGTGGCGATGCCGGTGCACTGGTATTACGACCGGCAGGCGTTGACTCGCGATTACGGCACGATCACAGGCTATCTCGCCCCGAAAAATCCGCATCCCGACAGCATTCTCTGGAGGTCGAGCTACACCGCCGCCAGCCCGAAGACCGACATCCTGCGAGAGCAGGCGGAATACTGGGGCAAGCGGGGCATCCACTACCACCAGTTTCTCGCCGCGGGCGAGAACACGCTCAATCAAATGCTGGCGGTCGAACTGTTCGAGATGGTCCGCGGCGATCGCGACTATGATCCCGAGCGGTGGCTCGACCGCTACATCGCCTTCATGCTCGCGCCCGGCCGGCACCGCGACACCTATGTCGAGGAGTATCACCGCGACTTCTTCACCAACCTCGCGGCCGGCCGCAAACCGATCAACTGTGGCGTCAAGGACGTGCACATCGGCGGGCTTGTGCCCGTACCAGCCCTCGTGGCGGCGCTCGGCCCCCGCCATCCGGATCTGCGGCGGATCGTGCGGCTTCACGTCAGCCTCACCCACAAGGACGACGAGGTGCTCGATGCCGCCGACGTGCTCACCAAGATGCTGATCCATGTCTGCCAGGGAGAGGATCTCCGCGCCGCAATCCTCGACCATGCCAACGGCTGGATCTCAGCGGCCAAGATCCGTGACTGGGACCGCCATCCAGACGATGTCGTCGTGGGACGGTACCTGAGCCCGGCCTGCTACATCCCCGACGCCTTTCCGGCGGCCCTCTTCCTGGCCTGGAGGTATGCCGGCGACTTCGCGGCGGGAGTCTGCGCCAATGCCCAGGTGGGGGGTGACAACTGCCACCGGGGCGCGGTCGTGGGATCGCTCCTAGGCGCCGGTGGCCCGATTCCGAGCCCGTTTCTGGAAGGCTTGCGGCTGGGTGCTAGAGTGTCGGGGTAGTTTTTCCGACTCAGAAATGTCACGTATGAATCCGATCGCCTCCGCCGCTGCTCCCGCTGCCGACCGTGCCCGCTTCGCGTCCCTCTCCTCGCCGCTCGTGCCGACGAAGACGGTGCTGTTGACCGCTGATCCGACGGCCGCCGACCCGGTCGCCGCCAAGCGGGCCGAAATCCGTCGGTATTTTCACCAGACGAGCGAACTCTACGAGCGGCTCTTTACGCTGATCCGCGACGACGCGTCGTATTACGAACGTCACGAGCCGCTCCGCCATCCGCTGATTTTCTACTTCGCCCACCCCGCAGTCTTCTTTATCAATAAGCTGATCGCCGGCCGGTTCATCCCCGGCCGGCTCGATGCCAGTCTCGAGGCGATGATGGCCGTGGGCGTCGATGAGATGTCGTGGGATGATCTCAACACGGCTCACTACGACTGGCCGAGCGTGGGCACGATACGCGACTACCGCGCCGGCGTGCGGCAGACGGTCGATCAATTCATCCAGTCGATGCCGCTGGAGTTGCCGATTCGGCAGGACTCGCCCGCCTGGATCATCCTCATGGGCATCGAACACGAGCGGATCCACCTGGAAACGTCGAGCGTGATCATGCGGCTGATGCCGCTCGCCGAACTGCGGCACGGCGGCGAGCTCTCGGCCGAGGAACGGTCGCTCTGGTCAATCTGCGGGAGTGACGGCCCTGCTTTGGCCAACGAATGGCTCCCGGTCGCCGCGCAGGCCGTGCGGCTGGGCAAGAAGGACGATGACCATACCTTCGGCTGGGACAACGAGTACGGTGTGGAAGAGGTGAACGTTCCTGCCTTCAAGGCGGCCCGCCAGCTCGTCTCCAACGCCGAGTTTCTCGCCTTCGTCGAGGACGGTGGCTATGCCCACGAGGAATGGTGGACGGAGGAGGGGCGTGGCTGGCTGCACTACACGCGCGCCGAACACCCCAAGTTCTGGTTGCGACGGAGCGGTGCAGCCGGCGTCGCCTACTGGCAGCGGAACCTGCTCAACGAGATGCCGCTGCCGCTCAACTGGCCCGTCGAGGTCAACTGCCTCGAGGCACAGGCCTACTGTGCGTGGCTGGCCGCGCGGACCGGCGAGAACGTGCAGTTGCCGACCGAGCCCCACTGGCATGCCCTGCGCAACACGCTCCCTCCGGCGATCTCCGCCGACCAGCCCGACTGGAAGCGGGCACCGGGCAACATCAACCTGGAACACGGGGCGTCGAGCACGCCGGTCGATGCGTTTCCGCAGGGCGAGTTTTGCGACGTGATCGGCAACGTCTGGCAGTGGACGCGAACACCCATCATGCCCTTCAAGGGCTTCGAGGTGCATCCGCTCTACGACGATTTCTCGGTGCCGACCTTCGACGGTCGCCACAACCTGATCAAGGGTGGTTCCTGGATCTCCACGGGCAACGAGACCCTCGCCAGCGCCCGCTACGCCTTCCGCCGGCACTTCTTCCAGCATGCCGGTTTCCGCACGATTCTCGAGGAGCCGGGGAGCGAGGCCGTCACCGAGGGATCGCGGCTCTATGAAACCGACCAGCTCGTGACGCAGTACCTCGAGTTCCACTACGGCCCCGAGGCCCTCGGTGTGCCCAACTTTCCGAGGGCTTGCGTGGAGGCGGCCATCCGGCATGTGGCGGAGGATCGACGCAGCCGCTGCCTCGACATCGGCTGCTCCGTGGGGCGATCGGCATTCGAGTTTGCCCGCATCTTCAGGCATGTCGACGCCATCGATTTCTCGGCCCGGTTCATCCAGTCGGGGGTGCGGCTGCAGCAGGGCAGTGATCTGATTTATGAGATTCCGACCGAGGGGGAGCTGACGCTCCCGCGGACCGTTTCGCTCGACCGGCTCGGGCTGGCGGACGTCGGTTCGCGCGTGCTCTTCATGCAGGGGGATGCCTGCAATCTGAAAACCCTGTACACGGGCTACGACCTCGTCTTCGCCGGCAACCTCATCGATCGTCTCTACGATCCCACCCTGTTTCTCGACGACATCGCGGAGCGGATCCTGCCCGGGGGGCTGCTCGTGATCACGTCGCCCTACACCTGGCTGGAGGACTATACCCCCAAGGCCAAATGGATCGGCGGCCGTCGCGAGCATGGCGAGCCGCTCTCCACGCTGGCCGGTCTCACGCGAGCCCTCGAGCCGCGATTTTCCTTTGTCTGTCGGGAGGATATCCCGTTCGTGATCCGCGAGACGGCGAGAAAGCACCAGCATACGCTGGCGGAAATGACCGTCTGGCGGCGTATTTGAGCGGACCGCCTCATGCTTGCTACCATAGATCGCAAAGGACTCCCGACCATTTTACTGGGCCTCACGGGGCGATCATGGCGAAAGACGTTCCATTCGATCCCTGCAGGCAGTGGCTGGGCATCGACGCGGTCGATCTAGGCAATGCCCGCCTCGTGCTCGGCGTGACGCCAGAGGAGTCTGATCCGCTGGTCGTGCTGCGAGCAGCGGACGCCCGCCTGAATTTGCTACGGGCCATTTCGCCGGGGCCGTTCGAACTGGCTCGCACCAGCCTCATCAAGCGAGTGGAAGAGACGCGGGAGAAGGTCCTCGCCGAGATCGCCGCGAGTCCACGGCCCGCACCGGGCGTTGCCGGAGGCTTTGCCATGCCCGCGCCGCCGTCGCAACTGGCGGCGGCCGCGCCGCAGGTTCCTGTCGTGCCATCGGTGGGATTGCCGCCGGCGGTGCCTCCGGCTGTTCCTGTGGTGCCGCCCATGGTGCCCGGAGGTGGATGGTCACAGGCCGCTGGTCAGGCAGCTGGCGACGGCAACGGTTTCGGACATGTCGCCATTCGAACCACGGTCTACCGCAAGAAAACGCCGGTGGCCGGCACTGCACTGGCCTTGCTTGCGCTAGCCTCCCTGGCTGGCGGGCTGGCGTATTACGTCATCACAAAAGAAAAGGCGCAGCATTCTCGGGCTGCCCGTTCCAATGACCGGTTGACGGCCCGGGCCGATCCACCGGCAAATGTTGGTGCCACCGAATCGGTTGCCCAGCGGAGGGCGGAGCCGGCGGCCGGTCGCAAGCACGGGGGCATGACGCGAAAAGACCGGCGGGAGGATGAGCCTCCCCCCGATCCTTTATCCGACCGGGCCATATCGACGGGCAAGCCACGGTCGCAGGAAAAAGAACGCCGCCCACCGCCACAGCCGGATCCACAGCCCGAGGCGGAGAGCGAGGCTGTGGCGGCCCCGCCCGAGGCGATGGAACCGCCTCCGCCACCCAAGAAAACCGCTCTGAATCCACCACAGGCCCCGCAACAGAAGCCGCAGAAGCCGGAGGAAGAGTCGCCGGCGAAAGAAAATCCGGTGAAGGAGACGCCGGAGCAGGCTCGCCAACTCGACGACACGCTGGCAGAGGTGCTCGAGGCGATGCAGCAACAGGAGGACGACACCGTGAAGCGGCGACTGGCGGAGGCGTTTGAGCAGGCGGGCGGCCGGAATTTTGGCAACGCCGCCAGTCAACGCATCGACAGCTGGCAGCAACTGGCCACCTACTACAAGGGCTTTCTCGAATTTCGAGAGAAGGCCTTGGCTGCCGTGAAGGCGGGGAACGAGTATGAAGTGAAAAACAAAAAGATCGCCGTCGTGGAGATCGACGACACGGTGTTCAAGTATCGTGTTGCCGGAGAGACCAAGAGGACCGATCGGGACAAGATTCCCGGCGGCATCGTCCTGGCCATCCTGATGGAGTGGTTCGATGCGAATCCGGCCAATGACCTCTACGTCGGGGCCTACCATCTTGCCAAGGCGGAGTCGGCACCGGAGTTGGCCCGTGAGCACTGGGAGAAGGCTGCGGCAGCGGGCGCTGATGCGTCGGCGCTGATGCCGCTGCTCGACGACCCGGTATTCGCCCGTGCCACGGCTGAAAAGTAGCGCGAACGGCCGCTTAGAGCATGGAGGCGAGCAGGACGCGGAGTTCTGCTGCGGAAAGCTGCACCGGATTGCCCCGCATGCTCGTGCCTCCGGAATTGTCGGCGAGCCAGTCGAGTTGATCAGCTGCGACTCCCAGTTCCGACAGCCGTCGGGGCACGCCGGCGCCGAGGCAGAGCCGTTCGATTCGATCCACGAAGGCGTCTGCCGCGGCGGCATCGTTCCGCGATGCATCCGAATCGACCGCACGCTCGAGCAAGGCGAAGTCGCTGCGAGCCGCCTCGCGGTTGACCCGCATCGCGGCTGGCAGCATCACCGCACAGGCCACGCCATGTGGCGCGCCGCACGCGATGCCCAGTGCCGCCGCCACGCCGTGTGCCAGACCGAGCCCCGAGTTGGTGAGCGCCATGCCGGACAGCAGGGCGGCGTGGCTCAATGCCGCCCGATCAGCCGCCCGGCTGTCCACGCCGTTGG
>JBIIGJ010000145.1:0-7196 GCA_044236455.1 Pirellulales bacterium | reverse complement strand
CATTCCCCAGAAGGTCGAAAAATCCTAATGCTCCTCGAGCTTCCGCCGATCCCCGGCTCGTCCAAGACTGCTTCGCAGGATGCGAAGCGCAGCACCAGCAAACTGCGTTTGCCAAGAAAAAACAGCACGATGCTGTGTTTTTCGTGAAGCCAGCTCCTCGAGCTTCCGCCGATCCCCGGCTCGTCCAAGACTGCTTCGCAGGATGCGAGGGGCTGCCCATGTCCCGAGAGCCGGCGTTGCTGACCAGCGCAGGCAGGATGCCGGAGCGCAGTCAGCATCGAGTGAGCGAAGGCCATGGATGGCCGTAGCGAACGTCCGGCGACGGGGCATGGGCAGCCCCGGAACTTCAACTGCTGGCGCTGCGATACTTCGCGAGCGCCGCCTGGAAGACGAGCCGCGAGATCACCAGCGCCGCCACGGCCGCGATCAGGGCGGCGGCCACGAGGCTCCAGGATTCGCCCGAGAGCGGCTGGGCGATCACGCGGGCAGGCACGTTCACCACGAGCAGGATCGGGATCACGAAGGTGCAGAGCGTGCGGAGCGGGCCGCCCCAGGGGCCGGAATAGATCTCGGCCGGATAGCGGGAGAAGTTCGTGAGATAAAACCAAAAATCGTAGAGGCTCTGGTTGCGACCGAGCAGGATCGTGGCCGCGGCGAGCATGATCACGAGGCTGTAGAGGATGGCCACGCCGCAGATGATCAGGAGCGGGTAGAGCAGCCAGGCAACCGGTGGCGGCACGTAATCCATGCGGGAGATCGCCCAGCCGAGAAGGCCGACGCCCACGAGGCCGTTGGCAAACGACGAGAAATCGACCCGGTGCATCGAGAGCATGAACTGCGCGTCGAGCGGCTGCACGAGCACGGCGTCGAGGCCGCCGGTGCGGATCATCTCGGTGAGCTCCTCGGCGCTCGGCATGAAGAGGGCCTGCACGATCGAATTGATAATCAAGCCGGTGGCCACGAAGGCGAAGAACGGCTCCCGCGACCAGCCGGTGTTTTTGCCGATCTCCGGCGTGAACGTGAAGATCAGCAGATAGAAGGCGAGGTTCATCGACATCCAGCCCAGACTCGTCACGCACTCCAGCAGGAAGTTGGCGCGAAACGTCATGTCGCGAACGAGACACGCCCGCGCAAACGTCAGAAAGATGGAAACGTATCTTTGCATAGTGAGCACCATGAGCCCGAGATGCTGAGGAGCCGGACTGGCGGCAGCTCGAGGAGCTTGGGCGTATCCTCGCCTCGCGACGAGACTGCTGCCATCCGGCGACCAATGTGGTATCTATCCCAGTATCTGAGCGCCCAGTCTCTGAGCGATCAGCCCCTACCCTCCAAACGCGCTGTAGCGACGCGTGCCCCGCCACCAGGCGATCCGGCAGGCGACGGCCATCACCACCACCCAGCCCGCCTCGATGGCGAGATCGCGGGCCAGCGTGGCACCCTGGATCTTGCCGAGCCAGACGGCCGCCGGGAAATAGGCCGTGTATTCAAACGGCAGCCAGCGAACGACGTCGGCGATCGACACACCGGCGATGCCCGTAGGAATGCCCGCCAGCATGTCGATCGGGAACATGTGGCCCGAGAGGAGATACTGCACGAGCATGTAGGCGAAGATGATGCTCGACACCTCCAGGAACCAGAAGCCGAGCATGCCGAGCGTGGCCTCCATGAAGAATCCCAGCAGGAACGAGAGCACCAGCGACAGGCCGTAGGCGAATATCGTGACAGCGTCGGGGGGCGGCGGAAAGTAGCTCCGGCACACGTAGAACACCCCGGCGAAGGGCAGGATCGCCACGATGTAGTAGACGAGCTTGTGGGCGATCCGCGCCGCCAGCAGGTAGGCGACGTAGTCGACCGGCTGCACGAGGTATTTCTTCACCGAGCCGTCGCGGACGCTCCGGGAAATGCCGCCGGAGAGGCCGGGCATGCTGGAGAAGGCCCGCGTCACCATCGTCAGCAGGTAGTAGGCGACGATGTCGTTCCGCGAGTAGCCGGCGATGTCGGCCTTGCTGGTGGCGTTGAAGACGGCCGTCCAGAGGAAGACCTGCGTCACGATCGGCAGGAACCGCATCAGCGTGCCGATGATGAAGTCGCCCCGGTAGACGAGGCGTTCCTCCAGGCAGATCGCGAGCATGGTGAACCACGTCCGCAGGCCGGCGAATGGGCGGCTGGCGACTTTCACAGGGAGGTCGACGGCAGCGTTGGCAACGCTCATGCGGTGGCTCCCGCGAGCGAAGGGGCGGCGCCGGCGCGGAACAGCGTCGCCACGATCTCCTCCAGCGGCACGTCCTCCACCGACACGTCGCGGACGCTCTCGCTGCGGAGGATCTCCGGCAGCACGTCGGCGATTCGCGTGCGATCGATGCGGAGCGTGACCCGTGGCCCACGGATCTCGCAGGGGAAGCCAAACCGTTCCATCTGCCCTGCGGCAGGCGTGGCGTCGAGATCGAGCGTGACGATCTTGTGGGTCGTGAAGCGGTCGACGATCTCCCCCAGCGGCCCGTCGTGGAGGATGCTGCCGTGCGTGATCACGACCACGCGTTCGCAGAGCGCGGCGACGTCTTTCATGTAGTGCGTCGTGAGCACCACGGTGACCCGCCGCTCGGCCTGCACCGCCTTGAGGAAGTCGTGGATCGTGTGCTGGGCGACGACGTCGAGGCCGATCGTGGGCTCGTCCAGAAACAGCACCTCCGGCTCGTGCAGGAGCGCGGCGACCAACTCCAGCTTCATCCGCTCGCCCAGCGAGAGTTCGCGAACGGGCTGGAGCATGAGCTTGCGCACCCCGAGCAGGTCGACCAGTTCGTCCCGGGTGCGTTCGAAGCGGGCGGGCTCGATCCGGTAGATCTCCTTATGGAGCCGGAAGCTCTCAGCGGCGGGCAGGTCCCACCAGAGCTGGTTTCGCTGGCCCATCACGAGGGCGAACCGTCGCCGAAAGTCATCGGTACGCTCCCAGGGCACATGGCCGAGCACGCGGGCGGTGCCGCGCGAGGGCGTGATGATCCCGGAGAGCAGCTTGAGGAAGGTCGTCTTTCCGGCGCCGTTGGGGCCGAGGAGAGCCACGAACTCCCCCCGACCGACCGAGAGGCTCACGCCACGAAGCGCCTCCACCAGCCGGCTCGTGCGGTGGAAGAGGCCCGTCACGCTGGCCAGCAGGCCCTCTGGCTTGTCGTAGACGCGGTATTCCTTGGCGAGCGAGTCGACCGTGATGACGGCGTCGCCGCCGCGGTCGGCAGCCCCGCCACGATTGGAGTTGTGCATGCGGCAAGTATAGGAGAAAACCTTGGAGATTCTTCGTGGAGACATTTTCAGCAATGCCCGCACACGCGACGATCCGCATCGGCCTCGGACACGACACCCACCGCCTCGGCCCCGGCGCCGACCTCGTGATCGGCGGCATCACGATCCCGCACGACCGGCGGGCCCTCGGCCATAGCGATGCCGACGTGCTCCTGCACGCGATCACCGACGCGCTCCTCGGGGCGGCCGCACTGGGTGACATCGGCGAGCTTTTTCCAGACACCGATCCGGCCAATAAGGGGCGGGATTCCGCGGAGATGCTGCGGCTGGCGGCCGATCGCGTGGCGGCGGCTGGCTGGCGGGTCGTGAATTTGGATTGCGTGATTTTCGCCCAGCGGCCCAAAATCCTCCCGCATCGACAGCAGATCCGGTCGCGGGTCGCCGCCATCCTCGGCATCGACGAGGGCGACGTGTGGCTCAAGGCCAAGACCGGCGAGGGCATCGGCCCGATCGGCGCCGAGGAGGCGATCGCGGCCGAGAGCGTGGTGCTGCTGGAACGATTCAAGGAAGCCCCCTAAAGACCTAACGACCTAAAGACCAAGAGACTGGAGCGGAGACGATCGATGGCGACGACCGAAGTGAAGCAGGCGGCGGCGGGCACGGGCGAAAGCCTGCCGGCGATCGAGGTCTACAGCACGCTCACCAAGAAGAAGACGCCTCTGGTCACGGTGAAGCCGGGCCAGGTGGGCATGTATCTCTGCGGACCGACGGTCTACAAGCCGAGCCACATCGGCCACATGGTCGGCCCTGTGATCTTCGACACGGTCAAGCGGTATCTCGTGTATTCGGGCTGGAAGGTGACGTGGGTAGTCAACATCACCGACATCGACGACAAGATCATCGCGGAGAGCGCGGCGCGGGGCACCACGATGGCGAAGCTCGCCACGGAAATGACCGCCGACTACCTGGACAACCTGGCCGTACTCGGCGTCGAGAGCATCGACGAGATGCCGAAGGCGACCGAGCACATCGGCACGATCATCGCCTTCATCGACGGGCTGATCGGCAAGGGCTATGCCTATGCGTCGGACGGCGACGTCTATTTCGACGTCATGAAGGACGCCGACTACGGCAAGCTGACGAACCGTTCGGTCGAGGCGATGCAGGGAGAGGGCGGCTCAACCGCCGAGCGGAAGCGGTCGACGGCTGACTTCGCGCTCTGGAAGAAGGCCAAGCCGGGCGAGCCGTCGTGGGAGAGCCCGTGGGGCCCCGGTCGGCCGGGCTGGCACATCGAGTGCTCGGCGATGAGCCGGGCAATCCTCGGCGAACACTTCGACATTCATGGCGGCGGGCTCGACCTGATCTTCCCGCACCATGAAAACGAGATCGCCCAGAGCGAGTCGCTCCACGACTGCCCGATGGCCACCTACTGGATGCACAACGGCCTGATGCAGGCTGCGGGAGCTGCCGGAAAGGTGGGTGGCCGGCCGCGGGGATCGGAGTCTGCGGCCGATGATGCCGCCGCCGAGGCGGCCACTCAGGCAGCCACCAAGATCTCCAAGTCGACCGGAGCCGAGCCTTTCAAGAACCTGCTCGCCCGGCACCGTCCGGAGGCGATTCGTTTTCTCCTGCTTTCCACCCACTACCGCAGCCCGATCCACTTCGGCGAGGAACCGCTCGGCGAGAGCGCCCGGGCGCTCGAGGCCTTCGAGCGGCTCTTCACGCGGTATCAGCGGATCGCTGGGAAATCCTTCTATGCCCTGCCCTGTCGCGACCGCCGGGCTGGGAACGCGGCGGTCGGGGCCGCGGGCGAAGAGGTAAAAGCCCTGCGGGAAAAATTCCTGGCGGCGATGGACGACGACTTCAACACGGCGATCGGCATGGCGACGCTGTTTGATTTTGTGCGGACGGCCAACAAGTTCGTCGACCAGCAGGGGCTGGAAAAGAAGGCCTCTACGGAGGCTCTCGCCGTGCTCGACGCCATGATGCTCGTGCTCCGGGAACTCACCGGCACGCTCGGCATCTTCCTGAAGGAGCCGCAGGCGAAGACCGGCGGCGCCGACGAGGGGCTGGTGGCGAAGCTGATGGAACTGGTCATCGAGATCCGGGCCCGGGCCCGCGGGGCGAAGGATTTTGCGACGGCCGACCTCGTGCGAAACAAGCTCACCGAGGCGGGCGTCGTGCTGGAGGACCGTGCCGACGGCACGCTCTGGACGCGGAAGTAAGTGAGAGGCAGGGCCGGGGGCGTCTGTCGGCGTCACGAGGCCGACGTATCGACTCGCCACTTCCGCTCTCACGAGCGAAACACGTCAGTCATCAGCCGCCCGATCGACAGTTCTCGTCTTGTTCGCTCTCGTCTTCCTCGCTCTCGCTCGACGCGATTCGCCATGCTGGAAACGGATCCTCGAAGGCCAGCCAACCCTCCGGCTGCAGTTCCATTTCGGCGTCGGTGAGACAGCAGAGATGGAGCTGGTCGAGCAGCGAGTCGGTGAGATTCGCACCGATGACGACCAGCTCCTGACGCCGGTCGCCCCAGGGCTCCATCCAGATCGCGGCCACGTCACTGTCTTCCAGATCCTCCGGCCATTCCTCACGGGTGGCGCTGGCCAACCATTTGCCAGTTGGCTGCAGGCTCGACACCACGCCAGCACTCGACCAGACGCCAGCCCAGTCCTGCCGCGTCGCCAGCCAGACGAATCCCTTGGATCGGATGACCCCCCGGAACGCAGGCCCGGTAATCAGATCCCAGAACCGCTGCGGATGCAGCGGCCGCCTAGCCTGAAACACGCGGCTCGATATGCCGTATTCCTCCGTCTCCGGCGTATGCGTCCCTGGTGCCTCAGCGAGCCAGCCGGGATGCCCGGCGGCATGTTCCATGTCGAAGGAATGCGTGTCGAGCAGGGCGTCGAGCGGCACGCGCCCCTGTGCCGCTCGGATGATCCGGGCGGCCGGATTCAGTTGCCTCAGGATTGCCTCCAGATAGGCGAGGTCGTCGGCATCGACGAGGTCGGTCTTGTTGATGATGATCACATTCGCGAACTCCACCTGGTCTACGAGCAACTGCACAAGATCGCGGGAATCATTTTCATCGAGACCGATGCCGCGCTCCCGAAGCTCGTCACGTGAGCAGTAGTCATCGAGAAAATTCCTCGCGTCGACGAGCGTGACGAGCGTGTCCAGCCTCGCGAGCGACGATAGGCTCTCCCCGGCTTCGTCCGTGAAGGTGAAAGTCTCCGCCACCGGCAGCGGTTCGGAGATGCCCGTGCTCTCCACGAGCAGGTAGTCAAACCGCTTTTCCCGGGCGAGTTTCGCCACTTCCTCGAGCAGGTCTTCGCGAAGCGTGCAGCAGATGCAGCCGTTGGAAAACTCGACCAGTTTCTCCTCGGTACGGCTGAGACGGCTGGCGGCAGGTGCCGCCAAAGGATTGGCGACGAGTTGGGCGTCGATGTTGACCTCGCTCATGTCGTTGACAATCACGGCGACACGGCGGCCCTCGCGATTGGCCAGCACATGGTTGAGGAGCGTCGTCTTACCCGCACCGAGGAAGCCGGAGAGGACGGTGACCGGCAAGCGGGCGTCACGGTCTTTCGAGGTGCGAGCGTGGAGTTGTCCAACAAGGTCGCTGTCGTGGCGGCTGGGGGCAGACATGCTTCAATCTCCGGGTGATGTGCGGGTTCGCCACACCCACGATACCGTACCTGCAACTCGTTTGCAAATGCACTCGAGGCCGTCGCCGCCGCGAATCCTCGGAAATCGCGGACTCCTGCAACGGACTCGATCTGCCCACAACGCCCGAGTAGCCTTGACTCCAGACCTCCACTTCCCCGAAGGACATCGCCATGCCCGCCTTCGACACCCCGAATGGTGAGATCGAGTTTTCACGACCCCAGATCGCCACCTGGTGCCTCGGGCTCGGCGGCGTGCTGGCAGCTCTCGGCATCCTCGCCATCGCCGCCCCCTGG
>JBIIGJ010000239.1:0-2804 GCA_044236455.1 Pirellulales bacterium | reverse complement strand
TCCGTGAGGGGCTGCCCATGTCCCGAGAGCCGGCGTTGCTGACAAGCGCAGGCAGGATGCCGGAGCGCAGTCAGCATCGAGTGAGCGAAGGCAGGATGCCGTAGCGAACGTCCGGCGACGGGGCATGGCCAGCCCCGAACCGTCGCCTCGCCATTACAGCGTCTTCAGATATTCGAGCACGGCGGTCTTTTCGTCTTCGTCGAGGACGTCGGGGAAGTCGTGCCCCTTGGCACTCTTGCCCGGCTTCGATGTGTTGAAATGACGGCGACGTTCGGCGGAGGAGAGCTTGCCCCCGCCAGCGACCTGGGGCATCGCCTCCATCTCCTCCACCTCCAGGCCGAGTCGGGCCTGGTCGTAGCCCAACGGCGTCCGCTTCCAGACGGCCGGCCGCTCTGCGGGATGCAGCACGTGCCAGAGCGTCGGCACCGAGCCATTATGGAAATACGGGGCGCTCGCCCAGATGCCATCGAGCGGCGGCGCCACGTAGCCCGACGGCGACTCGCGATCCCGCATGGTGGCGGCATCGGCGCCCTCGTGACCAAACCAGCTCTTGTTGAGGTCGCCCCGCTCCTTCGCCGTGAGCGAATCAAACCGCACGCGGTCGGTGCCCACCTCCGCGATCTCCACGATGCGATCGGGATACGTTTCCTGCTCCGTGCCGGCCGCGTGGTAGGTGCCGTGGCAGTCGGCACAGTGCTGCTGAAAGATCGCCCTCCCCTTGTCGGCGAGTGCCGCATCGACCGCCCATGGCCACCGCGGCGCCTCGAGCGATTCGATCCACCGCTCGATGTCGCGGAATTCGTCCTCCCAGGCGTGGAACTTCTCCGGGCCGTTCTCCTTCACCAGCAGAAACTGCATCAGGATCCGGTGCCCCTTGGGCGCGAAGCCGTCGGCGTAGAGGCTGCCGCGTTTCTTGTAGTGCCACCAGGGGGGCGCATCCATGTCGTGGTGCACGAGGTCGAACCGCGGCGGCCGCTGCACGATCGACAGGTCGGGCGCGCGATGCCGCATCAGGGCCACACCGAACATCACGGCGTTGGTCGTGCCGTTGGTCGTGCCCAGAGGCAGGAGCAGCGATCCCATGTCCATGTGGCCGAACGGTTTCCGCTGCCGCACCTTCACCAGCCGCACCTCCTCCGTGAGGGTCTCAAGCGCATAGTTGGAGTTGGGCAGACCCGGGATCGCCCGGCCGTCCACCTGCCCCTGGTGGCAGGCCAGGCAGCTCATCGTCCACGCTCCCGTGGCGTCGACCACGTACTGCATCGACCGGGATGGGTCGTCGGGATGGGGGGTGAGGCCATACCGCTCCATGGCCATCCGACGCCGCTCCGGAACCGCAGCCTGCTCGGCCCTGGAACGGGCGGGCTCCTCCCAGGTGGTCCAGAGCTCGTCGAACACCTGCTGGTCGAAATCGGGCGGCAGGTAGGCCCGCGAGAGCAACAGGCTCAATCCCCTCGCGGGGGGCGACGCATCTCCGTCGGCCCGCGGATCCCCCACCGGTGCTGTCCGCTCCGCCCCGGGCAACGCGGCCGCCAACAGGAGCACTCCGGCCCAGGCAATGACGGCAGCCCTCACGAGCGGGGCCGGCACCACCGGCAATCGGCGTTCGACTCGGGAAGCGTTCATGGCATACTGGTCCTGTCGGCACGGCGAATGCGTCAGTATAGACGTACCGCCCGCCACGGCCGCCGCCCCCTCCCCCGGCCGTCTCCGACTCCCGCCTCGCACGCCCACCACGCTCGCCCCCCTCCTGCCATGGTCACCGCCAATCCCATCCTGATTCCCGAACTCCGCGTGATGCTGGGCGAGGGGGATGCCGACGGCCTGCGGGAGGTGGCCCGGGAGCTCCACCCGGCGACCGTGGCCGATTTCTCGGAGGGACTCGGCGACGGCGAACTCTGGCAGCTGCTCGACTGCCTCCCGGTCGAGCGTCAGGCGGAGATTTTCCCCTACTTCTCCATGCCGCGGCAGGTGGAGCTCGTGAAGGCGGCCGACCGGGCCCACCTGGGACCGCTCATCGAGTGGATGGCCCCCGACAACCGCGACGACCTGCTCCGCGAACTCGATCCGGAACTCGTCGAGGAGATCCTGCCGCTGGTGGCGAAGGCCGAGCGACATGACATCCGCATGCTCCTCTCCTGTCCGGAGGGGTCGGCCGGCGCTCTGATGACGACCGAATACGCCTCGCTGCCGGCCGACATCACGGCCGGGGAGGCGGTGGCCAGGCTGCGGTCGCAGGCCCCCAACAGCGAATCGATCTACTACATCTACGTCCTCGATGCCGACCGGAAGCTGGTCGGCTTCGTGTCGCTCCGCGACCTGATCCTCGCCCGGCCGACGGCGCTCGTGTCGGATCTCATGCAGCGGGACCCGATCAGTGTCCGCCTGGAGGAGCCGAGCGACCGCGTCGTGGAGAAGCTGGCCCGGTTCGACTTCCTCGCCATTCCCGTGGTGGATGAGCACAACCGTCTGGTGGGCATCGTCACGCACGACGACGTGCTCGACGCCGTCCGGCAGGATGCCACGGACGACGCCCAGCGGATCGCCGCCATCTCGCCGCTCGGCGAAAGCTACCTGGAAGCGGCGATCGTTTCGATGACCTGGAAGCGGGGAGTGTGGCTGGCGATTCTCTTCGCCACCGCGGCCGTCACCGCGATGGTGCTGGCGAAGTGGCAGTCGCCGCACGCCTGGCTGGTGGCCTTCATTCCGCTCGTGATCGCCAGCGGCGGCAATTCGGGCAACCAGTCGGCCACGCTCGTGATCACCGCCCTCTCCACCGGCGACTGCAAGCTCGCCGACTGGCC
>JBIIGJ010000059.1:0-22734 GCA_044236455.1 Pirellulales bacterium | reverse complement strand
GGGACGCCGCGGCGGTGGAAACCGTTGTCACCGAGGCGGGCGGGCGGTTCTCCGACTGGGACGGCCGGCCGCGGATCGATTCCGGCGACGGCGTGGCCACCAACGGCCTCGTGCACGAGGAATTGCTGCAGCTGATCGCGGGCTCGTAGCCCCGTCCGCTCAGGGAACGCGGCGCTTCAAGCATGTGAGGAACCGGGGGTCGGGGGAAGCCGAAGCAAGTCAGCGTATCCTCGCTTCGAGTCGGAGGCTTTCACCGCCCCAGGCGGTTTGGGCTGCGCCGCGTCCAAATTGGGTGAGCGCCGGCCTTTTTCAGCCGTTCATCTTGCGAAAAACGGCCCAATGGCTATCCTCTGGGGTTCCGGTTCACCAGTTTTTTCCTTCTTTCAGCGAGTTGTTCCCGTGGCACGTTCCTGTCAGGTCTGCGGCAAGGGTTTTTCCGTCGGCAACCAGGTCACCATTCGCGGTAAGGCGAAGTACCTCGGCGGCGTCGGCACCAAGGTCACGGGTATCACCCGAAGGAAGTTCAAGCCGAACCTGCAACAGCTCCGCGTCACGGTCGCCGGCACCAACAAGACCATGCTCGTCTGCACGCAGTGCATCAAGGGTGGCAAGGTGACGAAGCTCGTCCGCCAAAAGCCCTTCCGGCTGCCGACCGTCGAGAAGGCGAAGCCGTCGGCAGAGGAAGCGGTGCCGTCGGGGCCGCGGGCACGGCCCTGATCGCCCAGAGCGTGAGAAGTGGGCGGCAGCCGTGCCGTCCGTCGCAGCCTAGGCAATCCCCACGAGACCAGAAAACCGAGCCCACGCGTGACTACCCCACCGCAGCCGCTGACGGCCAAGGATGTCGCAAAGGTCGGCCTGCTTGCGCGGCTCGCGCTCTCTGAATCCGATCTCGAACGGATGACCGGCGAGCTCTCCAAGATCGTCGGCTTCGTGTCGATGCTCGGTGAAATCGACACCGCCGACGTGGCTCCGCTGGCCCACCCGCTCGATACGCAGAACGTTTTCCGTGACGATGTGCCGGCCGCCTCGCTCTCCACGGCCGAGGCCCTGCAGTCGGCGCCGCGGCACGACGGCGCATGTTTCCTCGTGCCGGCCGTGCTGGGCGACTCGGGAGCGGCATAGCCGCCGACCGTTCCGCGAGCCACGTCTTCCTTTTTTCGTCCGCCCGCACGAGATCGCCTCCGCATCATGCAACCTCTCGAAATGTCAGCCGTTGATCTGGTCGCCGCCCTACGGCAGGGCGACATCACGGCCGTGGAGTGCACGACGGCCTTCCTCGACCGGATCAAGACGACCAACGGCACGATCAACGCCTTCCTCGCCGTCGACCGCGCCGGAGCGCTCGCGCGGGCGGCCGACATCGACGCTCGGCGGAAGGCCGGCAAGCCGCTCGGGGCCTTGGCCGGCCTGCCGGTGGCGCTCAAGGACGTGCTCTGCACCACCGACATGCCCACCACCTGCGCGTCGAAGATGCTCGCGGGCTTCCGGCCGCCCTACGACGCCGACGTGGTCGCCCGACTGCGGCAGGCCGATGCGGTGTTCGTCGGCAAGACCAACATGGACGAGTTCGCGATGGGCGGCTCGAACGAGAATTCCGCGTTCGGCCCCGTCCGTAATCCGTGGGATCTGTCGCGGGCCCCGGGCGGCTCGAGCGGCGGATCAGCGGCCTGCGTGGCGGCCGACATGGCCCCCGTGGCGATCGGCTCCGACACCGGCGGCTCGATCCGGCAGCCCGCCGGCCTCTGCGGCATTACCGGACTCAAGCCCACCTACGGCCGCGTCAGCCGCCGTGGTCTGGTCGCCTTCGCATCGAGCCTCGACCAGATCGGCCCGATGGCCCGTAGCGCCGCCGACTGCGCCCTGATCATGGAGACGATCGCGGGGCACGATCCGGGCGACTCCACCTCACTGGCCGTCGATGTGCCACGGTATACCGACCTGCTCGACAAGCCGCTGGCGGGCGTGCGGATCGGCCGCGTGCCCGAGCACTATGCCGAGGGTCTCGACCCCGAAGTGGCCAAGGGTGTGGAAGAAGCGTTTGCCGTGCTGAAGGCCGCCGGAGCGACCGTCCACGACGTGAAGCTACCGCACGCGAAGTATGGCATCCCCACCTACTATCTGATCGCGCCCTGCGAGGCGTCGAGCAATCTCGCCCGCTATGACGGAGCCCACTATGGACACCGGGCCGAGCCCGGGGGCCACCGGGCCGAGCCCGCGAAGGGCCATGCCACAAAAGGCAGCGGCTTCGAATCGCCGCTCGTTGAGATGTATTGCCGCAGCCGGGCCGAGGGTTTTGGTCCCGAGGTAAAACGGCGGATCATGCTCGGCACCTACGCCCTCTCGGCCGGCTACTACGATGCCTACTACGCCAAGGCCCTGAGGGTGCGTCGGCTCATCCGGCAGGACTACCTCGACGCCTTTCAGTCGGTCGATCTCATCGGCGGTCCGGTGTCGGCCACGCCCGCGTTCAAGCTCGGCGAAAAGACAGACGACCCGCTGGCGATGTATCTGGTCGACCTCTACACGGTGGGCACGAATCTCGCCGGCGTGGGCGGCATCTCGTTCCCGTGCGGCTTCACGAAGTCGGGCCTGCCGATCGGCTTCCAGCTGCAGGCGCCGCCACTGGCCGAGCCGCTGCTGCTTCAGGCGGCCGACCGTTTCCAGCGGCTCACCGACTGGCACCGCCGCCGGCCCAAGGCCGCGGGGGAGGTGAAGGCATGACGAACGCCGCCCCCTACACCACGATCATCGGTTTGGAAGTGCACGTGCAGCTGATGACCCGCACGAAGCTCTTCTGCGGCTGCTCCACGAAGTTTGGCGGTGCACCGAACACGCAGGTCTGCCCGACCTGCCTGGGCCTGCCCGGATCGCTGCCGGTGATGAACCGTCACGCCTTCGACCTGGCCCTGCGGGCAGCGCTGGCGCTCGAATGCAAGATCGCCCCGTTCACGAAGTGGGACCGCAAGAACTACTTCTATCCCGACCTGCCCAAGGGCTATCAGATCAGCCAGTTCGACCTGCCGTTTTCGAGCGACGGGTCGCTCGAGGTCGTCGATCCGAAGGGGGCCTTCGAGCCGCGCCGCGTAGACATCGTCCGCGTGCACCTCGAAGAAGACGCGGGCAAGAGCATGCACGACGAGGCGGCCGGCACGGGCGACAGCCGCATCGACTTGAACCGCGCCGGCACGCCGCTGTGCGAGATCGTCACCCAGCCCGACCTGCGAAGCCCGCAGGAGGCGAGGGCCTGGCTCAATGAGTTGAAGCTTCTGCTCGTCTACCTCGGCGTGAGCGATTGCAACATGCAGGAGGGGAGCCTCCGCGTCGATGCCAACGTCAACCTGCACATTCCGCAGGCCGATGGCCGGATCGCCAAGACGCCGATCGTCGAAATCAAGAACATGAACAGTTTCCGCTCGGTCGAGCGTGCCCTCACCTACGAGGCCGCCCGACAGTGGGAGGAGTGGCAGGCGACAAAGGCCGAGATGGGCAAGACGCCGAAGCAGACCCGCGGCTGGGACGATCCGGCCGGCATCACGCGGGCCCAGCGTCACAAGGAGGAGTCGAGCGACTACCGCTACTTCCCTGAGCCCGATCTCGTGCCGGTGACGGTGTCGGCCGAGCAGATCGCTGGGATCCGCAGTGGGATGGGCGAGCCGCCCGTGCAACTCCGCAAGTCGCTGGCCGCGAAGTGGAAGATCTCGGCCTACGATGCCGACGTGCTCGTGAACCAGGGCCGCGAACTGGTCGACTACTTCGAAGATCTCGCCACCCGCGTGGGAGAGGGGAAAGTGGCCAGCAACTGGATGCAGCAGGACGTGCTCCGCATCCTGAACGAGACCAACGGCTCCGTCGCCGCCTTCCCGGTCCGCCCGGCAGGGCTGGCCGACCTGATCGGCCGCGTGATGAAGGGCGACTTCGACACCAGCCGCGGCCGCGAGATCTTCGCGGAGATGGTGACCAGCGGCCGGCCGGTGGACGAGGTGGTGGCGAGCATGGGCATCTCGGCCGTCAGCGATGACGACGTGATCGCCCTCTGCCGCGAACTGCTGGCGGCCAACCCGAAGATCGTGGCCGACGTGAAGAGCGGCAAGGAGCAGGCCGCCGCCGGCCTGATCGGGCAGGCGAAGAAGAAAAACCCGAACGTCAATCCCGGGAAGGTGCGGGCCACCTGCATCGACCTGATTCGGGCGATGGGGTGACGGCAGCCGCGGGCGGACTTGAAGAGGGTGGAGGACGGCAAGCGGCATGACTCGCGTCGTCACGCTCACAACCGACTTCGGCTCTGGCAGCGGGTATGTGGCCGAGCTGAAGGGCCGGCTCCTGCAAGCCAAGACTCCGTTCACGCTCGTCGACATCGCCCACGACGTGCCTCCGCACGACATCCGCGCCGCGGCATGGCTGGTGGGGCAGGGCTGCCCGGCGTTTCCATCCGGCACGCTCCACATCGTGGTCGTCGATCCCGGCGTGGGCACCGACCGCAGCCTCATCTGGGCCCGGCTGGGCACTCCCGAATCGCGCCAGGAATTTCTCTGCCCCGACAACGGCGTGCTGACGCTCGCGATTCAGCGGCTGCCGCTGATCGCGGCGCGACGCATCACTGTGCCGAGCGATGCCGCAGCGACGTTCCACGGCCGCGACGTGCTCGCGCCGGCAGCCGTGCGGCTCCTGGATGAACTCGATCCCGATTTACTGGGCGATCCGCTCGCCACACTCGCGGGACTGCCGTGGCCCATGCCGCAGGAAACGCCCACAGGCATCCACGGTGAAATCATCCACATCGACGCCTTCGGCAATCTGGTGACAAACCTCCCCGCCTCGCTCCTGCCACGGCTCCAAGCGGCCGGCCGGCTCCGCGTGGGCCAGCACGAGATCACGGCCATCGTGCGCACCTACGGCGAGGCGGTCCCGGGCACGGCCGTGGCGCTCGTCGGCTCACAGGGCTTCATCGAGGCGGCGATCGTGGAGGGCCGTGCCGACGAACGGTTGAGCGCCCGCCTCGGCACACCGGTGGCCCTCGACGCAGCCCGCCGATAGCTCCAGAGCTACGGCAGGAACGAGCCGAGCGTGAGCGACACTCCGGCGAGCGGTTCGCGGCCGGTCATCGCTCCGCCGCACGCAAGCGGCTCTGACGGCTCCACCACATCCTGCTCCGCATACCGCCCGCCTTCAGGACGGCGAAACCGGTGCGTGCGACGGGTGGCCGCGTCGATCACCCAGACCTCGGGAATATCGTGCGCCGCATAGAGCGGCACCTTCACGCCGAGGTCGAATGCCAGGCTCGTGTCTGCCACCTCGATGACCAGCATGACGTCGGCAGGCCCCGGGTGGGCCGTGCTGTAAAAATCCTGCCGCGATTTGAGGACCGCGATGTCGGGCTGCGGCTGGCTCACATCATCGAGGGCGAGGGGATTCTGATTCCGAACGATCGCGGAACGGCCGCAGTGCTGGTGCAACAGGGTTGCCACCATGTCCACGATCGCGGCGTGCAGGCTGCCGATGGGCGGCATGTCGATGATCTCTCCGTTGATCAGTTCGACCCTGTCCTGGGGCGCGAAAATCCCCGCCTCGCCCATCCGCCGGTAGTCGGCCACGGTGAGGCGATGCCGCGACGGAGCGGAAATGTCGGTGGGCAGCGTGGCCATGGTTTGATTCCAGAAAGCGGTTGGCTGAAGGGAGCGGCCTAGGCAAGCACGGACGCCTCACGACACTCTATCGTACGGCCCCCGCTGGGTGGGGCTGGTCATAGCACGCAAGCAAACAACCGCAAGAACCGCACAAAATTATACATCTGTATACTTATTTGGTCAATCCGCCGCGTCAGCCCGCATCCAGCGGCTGCCGACAGCCGGAGCGTCACTCGGCTGCGTAGACGTCGATCTCGCCGAAGAAGGTGTTGTCGAGATCCCTCGACCACTCGTCGCCGGGCTTGGCCTCGTCCCTGGTGGGCTGCATGACCCAGAGCAGGTAGCGAAAGCGGCCCAGAGAGCCGCCGGCCGCAGTGATCGACGTCGCCTGCTGGGCAGGGCGGAATTCCCGCGATCGACCGAAATAGCTGTCGGTGTTGACCCGCGCGAGGAGTGGCCGGCCGAGAAGAAGCTTCGGACGCACGGCACCGAATGAACGCGCTGGCGAAAAACTTCTACCGCTGCTGCAACTGTTGCACGAACGGCAGCCGCACCCCCTGCACGCGATCGTAGCGGGCCTGCAGATCGGCGAGCTGCGCCGGCGTGGGCGGCACGCCGTAGAGTTGGCGAAAGACGTCGGTCACGTAGAGATCGCGATTGGACCGCTGCCGTTCGAAATATTCCGAGCTGCTGAGGATGCCCGCCTGCACGTCGGCCATCGATTTGCCCTGCTGGAGGTCGGCGAGCCAGACCTCGGTCTCGTAGGGCCGCGGCGGACGACCGAGATAGGTCTGGATCCACTGCTGGATCTGGGCACTGGGCACGACGGCCGTCGCCGGCGGCGCCGCCTGTCCAGCGAGCGCGATATCGACCCGCTGTTCACGGTCGAGCGAGGCGAGTGCGACCGGCGCGGTGGTCTGCAACAGCACGTGGCCGGCATCCTCGACACGCGCATCGACCGCATAGCGGTGCTGCGGCGTGGGCGGCGGCGGATCGAGCCGATATGAGACCGGGAATCCCCGCGACACCGGAAGCTGGCCCTGCGTCAGCGCCACGTCCCGCCACTGCGGCTCCGTGACGTCGAGCAGCCGCACCGTGATTACCGAGGTCGGCGGCACCTGCAGCCCCTGCGGGGCGTTCAACACGCCGTTGATGGCCCGCGATGCGGTGCCGAACTGCACCGGAATGGTCGCCAGGCCACCTGTCCGCCCGTTGCGCACGAGCAACGGCACCTGACCGGTCGTATTCATGCGTTTGGCAACCTCATCCCCCACGTCGTAGAGTCGGTCGCCCACCATCCCAACCTGGTAGCCTGCCACGTTGATGATCGTGTCGCCGGCCTGCAGGCCCGATGCCTGCGCCACCGAGCCAGGATTCACGCTGACGACCTCCACGCCCGCAGCCGTGTTTCGCGCCATGATGCCCAGCGGCTGCGGGGCGGCGGGAACTGGAGCAGGAGCAGCCCCCACCACGACACTGCCGGCATCCCGCGTGCGGACATCCTGCGCCTCAGCGGCCGAATGCCCTGGGCCGACACCGCAAGCCAGGGCAAGGCAGGACAGCCAGACGATGGACCGGGCACCACAGAACCGCAACCGACAAACACTGATGGAAGTCATGCGAGAAAAATGAGCTCCTGTTGAGCCTTGAAGAGTTGGCTATCCCGATCCCGTCGCTTCCGCTCAGGGCTTGTATTGGCTCTCGTGTGGCGGGATAAGGTTTTCACTCGACCATAAAAACTACCTGGCGATGGACCAGCCGAGCAATTCCTTCTGGGCATGGATTTCACCCCGAGTCAGCGGCAGCAGACCATCCTTGGCCACATCGAGCTGTCCTGAATAGCTGAGCACATAGGCCATGAATTCCCGTAACGGGGGCGACATGGCGCCCCCCTTCGGCACGGCCACCGCCAGAAACAACGGCCGACAATCGGGCGTGCGATCCGATCCCACCACGGCGTCGGCCAGCGGCGCGGCATTGGCCGGAATCACCAGCGGCAGCCGCTTTACCCCAGGCCAGTGCGCGTGCTCGTCGCCAACAAGCCCCAAGCCCCCCTTGTCGGCGGCAACCGCCTCAGCCAGCTCGGCCTCCGTCTTGTGCTCGGCGATCGTGAGCTGACAGGACGTCGCCCCGGTGAGCAAACGGTCCATGTGCCAACGCGTGCCCGAGCCCAGGCCACGGCCATGCACGCGGATGGGCACATCCTTCCACTCGGCGTTGCCGTTCAAGCGATCCCAGTGGGTCGCCGCCAGGGAATCGGCGGTCACAGCACCGTCCTTCGCGGCCGGCCGCAGAATGCCCGTTTCGGGCGACCAGGGCAGTTCGGCGATCGGATTGGAGGGATGCACGATCCACACGAGCCGGTCGAATGCCGCCACCACGACGACCAGCTGCTTGTCGCCCTGCTTCTCCCAGGCCGCCTTCTCGGCATCGGTCACCGGCCGGCTCAAGAGCGCGACGTCTGCCTTGCCTTCGAGAAGCGAGCTCCAGCCGGCCTCGGAGCTCCCGCTTTCGATCGAGCACTCGACATCGGGATGGAGCCGATGAAACCCGTGGGCCCAATGCGCCGCCGCCTGCTGCAGCGTCGACGAACCAGCGAGACGGACCGCGCCCGGCCCAGTGTCCTTCGGCTGATACGTCATCGTGAGCAGATCGGCCAACGGATTCGCGCTGGCGACCGGCACCGCCGCGGACGGATCCACGGCCTGCACCTGCGCAACACCGATCCCACCACTCACCACCAGCAGCCACGACACCGCCGCACAGAGCGGCCGACAGACATTTTTCATGTGAAGAACCTCCCGGGAGAACGGGAGCTTAGGGAATCGCAGCAGCATCCGGAAAGCTCATTTTTTGCCGGCAAAGGATTGATCGCCCTCCCGACCGAGGACTCCGCGAGGGGTTGCCCCTGCCGTGGATCCGGCCTTGGTGGCAAGCGAAGCCATGGATGGCGGAGCGTAGCCACCATGGAATGAGCGAAGGACAGGATGTCCGGGGCGAACGTCCGGCGACACGGCAGGGGCAACCCCGGCCCACGGGAACACGTGCGAGCCCTCCTACTGCACGACCGACTTGCTGCCTTCGGTCGAACCGCCGATCGGCGCATCGTCTGGCATCGGCCGGCAGGCCGTGGGGATGCCCAGCCGATGCAGTTCCTCGCGGACCTTCCGGTAGCCATCGAAGCTGTCGGGATAACACCAGAGCGTCACCGTGCTCTCAGGCGTCACCGCCGAGAGCACCTGACGAAACCGCGACCGCGGCGAAAGCGCCTCGTCCGTCGTCTCGCCATTGCCCACGCCGACCGGCCGCACCACCCATTCCCGCGACCGGATCAACACCTGCCCTCGCGCCTGGTCCACCTTCGCCTCGATCACGTAGTCGAGCGAAAAGCCCTGCACGGGCCCGACCGTCTCGATCCGCGATGCCATCTCGGCGATGGAACCGGAATGCCGCCGCGTGTTCGACTTCGCCAGCTCGAAGAGATCCTCGATCGGAATGAAGGCGATCCGCCCCTCGCCCAGCCGGAAATGAATCTCCTCGCCGGTGACGGTGCGGCCAACCGGCGTCGGATACGCCATCACTTCCTTCGTCGTGGCTGGCAGGTGCGCAAGCCCTTCCGCCTCGAGCGTGCACCGCTCGATCTCCGTCTCCAATTCCTTGCGCCGCGCCGAGGACTCTGCCGCCCTGACCTTCGCGGCATCTGTCTCTCGCTTGCGGTGTTCGACCTCCAGCCTGGCCGCCGACACCGCCGTGGCCAGCTCGAGCCGCGCCTGGCCGGCAAAGGCGGCTGCGGTCGCCACCGTGCGTCCCTGCACCGCTAGCTCCTCGATCTCGCTCTCGGCGAGGGCGACCTTCTGATCGAGCGTGTCAACCTCCTGCTCCAGGGCGGCCACGCGGTCGCTGCGGGACGGTATCGCATCCATGATCACCTTCCGCGCCCGCCCTCCCACCAGCATCACGAGAATGATGAGGATGCCGACGATGTTGGTGACCACGTCGAGGAACGAATCCTGACCGGCGGAGCTGATGTCTTCTGGCTTGGGACGCGGCATCGCACGAACTCCACGGTTCAACGAGTGGGCACGAAGGCTGTGTTCCGGTCGACCGATGGCAGGGGACGGATCTCGTCGCGGCCGTCGCTCGATCGCGTATCGAGGCCGCTCTCCGCGAGGAGCCGCTCGAGGTCCTCACGACGCGACCTGCCGTCGGCTGTCTCGGAAAGCACCAACTGTGGCTTCCAATACATGCGATCACCCGCAATCCCCCACCCATCCACGCGGGCATGAACAGCATTCACGAGTGGATCGATCGCCTCGGCGGTGTCGCCGGCCAGCGGGATGCGGGCCTCCACGCGGCGGCCCGTATCGTCGAGCAGCCGAAACTCCTGCAGCGAGCACTCCAGGCGAATCGGTCGCGTGAGCGGGATCGGCCGGTCCTGCGTGGCGAGGCTCGCCCAGTTTTTGCCACGCGACTGGGCCATCGACCCCGCCCCCGATGCTCCGCCCGCTCCCCCGGCCTGCCCGGCGGCACTGCCTCCGGCCCCCGCGAGCCCTGGCATTGCCGGGCCACTGCCACCACCCGCCGAGCCACCCTTCTGACTGTTGCCGCCGCCCGAACTTCCCGCTGAAGCCGAACTGCCGCCGGAAGTGGCAGCCCCGCCGGCACCAGCACCAGCGCCGGCCGCGGCTCGCGCACCGGCCAGACCGCCTGCCGCACCACCATTGGCGCCGGCCGCACCATCGCCGCCGACTGCTGCACCGCCATTGCCGCCTGCCGCGGCTCCGTCGCCGACAAACTTCGAAGTGCTGTTGTAACGGCCGCCAACCACCGTCGCATCGGCGGCCTCACCACCCGCGCCCTGGCTACCGCCACCGAACCGGCCCCGGCCGGTGCCGGCCGCCGTTCCACCGCCGCCGAGGATGGCATCACCGCCGCCGATCTCCGCGCCGCCCGGACCACCAGCGCCGGCCGAACCGCCCCGCGCAGCCGTGCTGGTCCAACGGCTGCCAGTGCTGCGATCACCACTGGCGTCGCCGCCAGCGCCAGCACCCCGGCCTGCACCGCTGCCGCTGCCGCTGCCACCCACACCCGAGCCGGCATTGAAACCGCCGCCGGGAGCACCTCCCCCCGCCTGCTGCTGGTTCGCCCAATCCCACCGCGACTGGTCGCCGAGCACGCTCGGGCCCCCATCGGCCACAACGCCGCCGCGGGTCGGTGCGGCCCGATACTGCTGCGTGGGCTTCGCCGGCCGAGCCGGCCGCACTTCCGCCAGCCACGCCAGTCGGGCCCGCGATTCATCGATCGCCCGTTTCTCCACCTGAGCCAGCGTCGGATCGGCAGGCGGAAAGGTGAGTGTCCAATCCTCGTCGATGAGTTGGTAGCCGAAGTCGCTGCCCCACGACTGGATCGCCTCGCGGGCGGCGTAATAGGCCATCACCCCTGACGGCCGCACCAGCAGCAGGGGATAGGGCTGCGCCGCCGGGTCGTTCGTTCCGCCCTGGGCGGCGACAACATGCTCCCGCGCCGCCCGCAGCGCGCTGGCGAGTGGATTGCCGGGGCCCGGGGGGCCTTCGAAATCGCCGGGACTCAAGCGGATGCCCTCAGGCTGCAGAAAGACGCCGTCTCCGCAGCACTCGATGTAGAGCGGCCGGCGATGCGTGCCATTCCGGCCGGCGTAGGGCACGACGGCATAGGCCGGCGGCTTGGTTTTGCCCTCGGCGCGAGCCTTGTCGAGCGACTCCCGCGCACTGGTGAGCCGTTCCTGCAGCCCGCGGAGCGTTTCGTCGTCGGCCGCGACCACTCCGGCGGTGGAGGCCAACGCCGCTGCAGTGCGTTCCAGGTTCGCGAATTCATCCTGCAGGGCACGCGTGTTCTCCTCCACCCCCGCCAGTTGCACCCGCGCCTTGGCGAGGTCCTCGGCCGTCCGCTCGCGAACGCCCTCCAGCTGTTCGCGACGCCAGGCCAGGCCGTCCCGCGCCAGTTCCAACTCCTCGACCAGCGACTCCTGCTCCTGATCGAGCTTGGCGGTCTCGTTCTGCCGCACGGACCGGCTGAAGAGCACCAGCACGACCAGCAGCGCTCCCATCGTGCACAGCAGCACGGCGAGGAACGGAAACAGCGAAATCGTGGGCCCGGCTACGGGGTTTTTGCGGCTCATGCAGCCTTTCCGGTGCGGCGGACGGCCTGCAGTTCAACGCGACGGGCGTCGCTCGACACGTCGCCGGCGCGGGCGGCCAACAGCTGCACGGCCGCGGCGAGCGTTGCCAGCGTCTCATCGAACCGCCCGGTGGCGGCCAAGGTATTGAGGTTGGCATCGAGCGACCGTTCGAGCGATGAGATGTCGCGAGTGGCGTCAACCACCTTGCTCAACAGCGTCGTCTGGTCGGCGAGGCTACCATGGTGCTGTTCGAGACCACGAACGGCTGCGGCAAGCGAATCGGCCGCCTGCGTCCAGCGATCCTCACGCCGCGACAGCAGCCGATCGTGAGCCTCCACGAGCGACTCGCTCCACCGGCTCAGCGTGCCGTCGAGCGACGCAGAGAGCGACTCATTGAGCGTCTGGCCGGCCTCATCGAGCGCCTTGGCCAGATTGGTGGCCGCGGTCCGTTCCAACACCCGCCAGGAATGGGTCTGCGCCTCGAGCAATTGATTGGAGCTGCGGCTGACGGTCTCGGCCAGACGGGCCACGACCAGGGTGGCACCGTCATCGCCGGCAAGCGACTGGAATCGGCCGGCAAGCGCCGACCAGGCCGCCTCATCGACGTCGCCCAGCAGCGCCTGCTCGGAGCGATCGACGACGAACTGCAAAAGCATGAGAACCATCGACAGTCCGAGGGCGATGGCCGTCGTGTCGAACGCGGTGCCCAGGCCGGAGACGACGCCCGTCATATTGTCGAGCTGCGAAGGCGAGAGGCAGGCGATCGCGTCGGTGATGCCGATCACGGTGCCCAGAAAGCCCATGATCGGGATGGCCCAGATCACGAACCGCACCAAGCCGTAGCTCTGCGCCGCCCTGGCGGCATCGAGGTCGGAGAGGTACTTGAGGTGGTCTTCGAGCGTCTCGGCAGATCCGGTCCGCACCACCAGATCGAGCGCCTCGCGGAGGCGGCGGACAACGTAGGGCGCCGGTTCCCTCGACGGCTCCTCGTCAGCATCGACCAGAGACTCCGCCAGGGACAGGGCGTCGGCCGGGTTCTGGCCCCCCTCGGGAATCGGATCGAGCCACTCCCCGCCGACGTCGCGCTTCTGGCTGCGGACTTCGGCCCCCTTGATGACGAGCGCCGCCAGGCCGACGAAGAACATGGCCACTTCAACGTATTCGACCCAGTGCCCCGCCAGATACCGGATGATCAGGGCGTTGGTGATGACACCCATGTGGACCAAACCAAAGAACCCAAAGCTGAGCGCCGCGCCCCACAGGATCGGCGAGCGGATCATAGAGGTCACAAAGGAGTTGAACTTCGACACGTGGTTGGTCCTCCGGAACGGCAGAAACGACGATGCCGGAACGCATGGTCGTACCGACTTCCCTTCTCCATCGGTAGGGTTTGCCCGACTGATTGAATCGAAACATTCGGCACGGGAAAACATCAGGAACAACAGGCCTGCCGCGGCAAGCAGGGGAGCCTGGGCAAGTGCCGCATGCCCGCCTGTGCTCGCAGCTTGAAACAATTCTTCCGGCGGCAATACACTCCTTTCCCAGGCCGGCCTGCCGGCATCCCGTTGCCCGTTCGATCGGCACTCAAACCTTCAGGAACCCCATGCGGCATCTCTGGAATCCCCGCAAATTCGACAGCCAGCGGGCGCTCCTCGCGGCGGGTTGCCTCGGCGCTGGCGTGGCAATCGCCACCTTTCTGGGAAGTGGCGGGTTGGCGGCCCAGCGGGCAGGGCGGTCGCTCCCAGTGGGCACCGGCGACCAAACGGGGCCGCTCTGGACACTGGCCACCCCTCTCGAAGACGGCCGGCAAATGCTCCTCGTCGTCGACCAGCAGAACCGCGCCATGGCGATTTATCACGTCGAACCGGCTAGCGGCACGCTCACCCTCAAGAGCACGAGGGATGTCCGCTGGGACCTCATGGTCGAGGACTTCAACGCCCAGGAGCCGAAGCCCGCTGCCCTGAAAAAAATGCTGGAAATGCCGAAATGACCGACCGCGTGGGCCCTGCCGGGAATATCGGCTGGGCCCGCGTTTGCCGGCCGCGGTGGACCCTTATAATTGAGGTGTCGAAACCAGTGGGTGGAAGAGCGTCGTGACCTCCGCGTCTGACCGCGGTCCGAGAATCTGAAGGCACCATGGCCGGTAAATTTCTGCAGCTTGAAGAAGCCGCCCGCCACCTCGGCGTCTCGGTGGACGAGATTCATCGTCTCGTCGAACGCAAGAAGCTTTTTCCTCTTCGCGACGGGACAACGCTCAAGTTCAAGATCGACGAGATTGACCGACTGGCAGCCGCTGGCACGGACCAGAGCGAGGCGTCTGGACTCGCCCTCGAACTTGATCTGGATGACGCGGCAGACAGTCCGGCTGGCGGAACGATCGATCTGGCAGACAGCGTTGCGCTTCCGAGCGTTCCTGAACAGCCCGACAGCCTCATCATCGGCGGCAGCGGTTCGCTGGCAGGCCCGCTCAGCGGAAATCTGGGTCTCGATGACGCGGCCGCTCCGGGCGAATCGATCTTCGCGAACGACAACTCCGGCGGTGACGATCTGGCCAGAACGATGCTCGGCACCGGCGAGGCGATCGGCCTCGACGCGATGGAACTCGACCTCGACTCGATCGTGGGGCTCTCTTCGCCGTCCGCGGTGGCGCAACCCAAACAGCAGGCGGCTCCCACGGACTCCGGCACCCTCGCTATCGACCTCTCAGGCATTGGCGTCGGTGACAGCCCCAGCCGCGCCACCGGCTCGAATGCAACCGGCTCATTGGTGCTTGGATCCGGCGTCGATCCCGCGGGGCTCTCCGGTTCGCTGACCAATGCGGGGTCCGCCCTGTCAGGAGCGCTCGACAGCGGTCTGTCGCTGGAGGACGGAGACGCAGCCGTTTCAGGCATCGATCTCGGGCCGCTCGATGAGGAGCAACTCGGCGACGGGGGCGCCACGGCGCTCGCAGGCGACGAGTTCGAACTGGGTGGCCTTGGCGACGACGATGAAAGCGCCTCGGTCGTGGCCGTCGAACCGGAATCGGGCGATTCGAGTTTCTTTGGAACAGGGGTGGGGGAAAGCTCGGAATTCACCGGCGACATGCCGCTTTCGGCCGAAGCCGGCACCGATCTCGGCGACCTCACGACCGCGGTCGATGGCGTGGTGCCCGACACGAAATTCAGTGTCTGGCAGATTTCCGGGCTGGTGTGCTGCGCCCTTCTGCTGCTGACGGGCGGCTTCGTGATGTTCGATCTCATGCGAACCATCGGTAGCCCGAATGACCTGAGCCTGTCAGGCCCGCTCTTAAATCCGCTTTCTTCCGCCTTCGGCTGGCGGTAGCACGCCCCGGAATCCCCGGTATCGGGCCATCGTGCTACGATACGAGGATGAAGTCCTCCCTGCGCTGCTCCATTTTTTGCGCGGTCATCGCCGGCCTGACCGCCTCCTGCCGCCCCGCCGCCGAGATCCAGCCGAACGACGTGCGGACCTACACGGTGCCACGTCAGGCCAGCCCGGCGAGTCCGGCATCAACGGCGGCGACATCTTCGCCTCGTGTGTCGACCGGCGCCATGCCAGCCCCGTCCGCCGGCGGTCCGGAACTTGCGTACGACTTGCCGGAGGGTTGGACGGACATGGGCGCCAGCGGCATGCGACTCGCCACCCTACGGACCGGCCCCGACGGCGCCGCCGACGCGGGTGAAATCACGATCATCCCCGCCTCCGGCACGCTGCAAGGCAACGCCACCCGCTGGCAGGAGCAGCTCACGCCCGGCGCGAGCCCTGAGCGGGTTTCTCGCGCCATCGAAGAGGCTGAAAAAATCGAGGTCAACCGTACGGAGAGCACCATCCTGCTCCTGCTCGACGATGCGGCGGAAAACCAGCAGGCGATTTTGGCTGCCATGATCCCGCTTGATGCCTCGACGTCGCTGTTCGTCAAATTCAAAGGCCCCGCAGCCGTCGCCCGCACGCTCCGAGACCCTTTCACCGCGTTCGTCCGCTCAATCCGCTGGAAGTGACCTTCGCCACACCACCGCACGGACCCATCCCCATGGCCACTGGCAGTCTCCCCTCGCACGGATTCGCCCCGATACCGTATTCCGCGGGCCGTTCCTCTGGCCGCACGCAAGCCTCGGCAGCCTGGCAGGCCCTCCGCGCGGCCGGTTCGCTCAAGGTCACGGTGGTGATGTTTCTCGCCGGCATCTTCCTGCTCTTTGTCGGCACGCTCGCGCAGGACGAGAAGAACCTGCCGGAGGTGAAGCAGGAGTATTTCAACAGCTGGATTGCGCAGGTGCCGTTCTCTGACTTCTTCCCCGTGACGATCTTCGGCCCCTCGAAACTCACCGGCTGGTTTCCCTTCCCGGGGGGCGCCACGATCGGGCTGGTGCTCCTCGTCAATCTGATCGCCGCGAAAATGACCCGGTTTCACGTGCACGCCTCCGGCTCCCGCCTCGTGATCGGCACGCTCGTGTCGCTCGCCGGTGGACTGCTGACCATGCTCGTGATCCTCAGCGGCCACTATGCCGACGGACTGCAGGGCCGACCGCCGATCGATTACGCAACCGTGTGGCGTCTCGTGCAGGGCCTGGCCGTGGCGCTGACGGGAGGGCTGATCTGGGCCGCGGTCTCCGGCCGCGATGCCAGCCGGCTGATGCGGGCCGCACTCTGGCTGGCGGCGGCTGCCGCCGCGACAGTGGCGGCGATCAGTATCTTCGGCGGCGAGGGCTGGCGGATGAGCGAGCCGGGTCTGCGGATCATGTGGCAATTGATCCAGTCGAGCGTGGCGGCACTCATTCTCTTGGCGGGCATGGTGATGGTGTTCGGCAGCCGCGGCGGCAACGTACTGATCCACCTCGGGGTCGGACTGTTGATGCTGGGGCAATTCGCCTTCGGAGACCGCCAGATCGAGGAACGGATGGCGCTCGTCGAGGGGCAGTCGAGCAATATGGCCCTCCGCACCGACGAAACCGAACTGGCGGTGATCCGGGCCGACGGCGCAGCGAACGACCGCGTGACGGCGATCTCTGGCCGGCTGCTGAAGGCCCGCTCCAGCGGCGAACCGATCGTCGCCGACGACCTGCCGTTCGATGTGCGGGTGCTCGCCTACTTTCCGAATTCGAGCGTCATCCGCGTCGGACCGTTCGCGCCGAACCAGGCGACGACGGGAATCGGCAAGAGCTGGCTGGCGACAGACAAGGCCCCGGAGGGGGGCGCAAGTTCCCGACCCAACATTGCGTCTGCCTACGTGCAGCTGAAGAGCCGCGCAACCGGCGCCGACCTCGGCACGTTTCTCGTCAGCCAGTTCCTGAACGACCAGGCGCAGCTCTTCATGGGCGCCGGCGGTGACGAGGTCGACACCGTCGACGTGGATGGCACGCCATTCCGGCTGCAGTTGCGGTATCGCCGGCAATACAAGCCCTACTCCGTCACGCTCACCGACGTGCGGCGGATCAACTACGGTGCCAGCGAAACGCCGCGCGACTTCTCTTCTTATGTCACGTTCACCGACACCGACACGAAGGCACAGCAGGATGGCCGCATCTGGATGAACAATCCGGTGCGGTACCGCGGCGAGACCTTCTACCAGAGCCAGTATTCACAGGTGGATCTGCCCAACGGACAGCGTGGCGAGATGACCGGCCTGCAGGTCGTGGAGAATGCCGGCTGGCTGATTCCCTACGTCGCCTGCGTCCTCGCGCTGTGGGGCATGCTCGCCCACTTCGGCGGCACCTTCCTGCGGTTTGCCGATCGCTATGACCGCGGCCTGGCCGGGGCTCACGAAGCGGACGACGGCCAGCCGACGGTGAGCCGCAATCAGCGGCGGGCAAGCCTCCGGGCCGGGGAACGGATGGCGGCAACCGGTGGCGCGGGCAACCGCCCCGCAACGACGGCCACCGATCTGATCATGCCGCTGCTCGCGGTGGCGGTCGTCGGATTGTTCTGCCTGGTGGCCACCTACGATCGATCGGCGAGCAAGGGGGGCCACGACTGGCGTGCAGCGGCGGCGCTGCCGGTGTTGCACGAGGGCCGCATCAAGCCGCTCGACACCGTGGCCCGCAACACGCTGCAACTGCTTGGCAACCGCACGAGCGTGAAGATGCCGAAGCCGGAGGATGCTCCGCAGGGTGCGCCCGCCGGTCTGCCCGCCGGCACGGTATCGGCGACGGAATGGATGCTCGGCATGATGGCCGGGGCCGACTGGGTGGAACATGCGCCGGTGTTTCGCATCGACGCGATGGAGGTCGCCGACCTGTTCGATCTGCCGCGGCGCAAGGGGTATCGCTACAGCCATGCCGAACTGGAGCCCGCCCTGCCGAAGCTCCGCAAACAGTTGGAATCGATGCGGGACGTGCCGCCGGAGCAGTTCAGCTTCACGCAGAAGAAGTTCTCCGAAATCAACCAGAAGCTGATGGCCTACGACCTGCTGCGCTACAGCTACGAAACCCCGCGGCTTCCCGATCCAGGCGAGGGGGAGGAGGCGAGGAAGGAACTGCTCGTCGAGATGGAGCGGATCATGCAGATGGCCCGCCGGATCGAGGCAAGCCACCCGCCCGCGGCACTGCCCCCGAAGCCGGCAGCTGGGGCGACTTCGCCACGCGAAGGGGCAGGGGAGTGGCAGTCGCTCTATCCGGCATGGGTGTCGGCGATCGTGGGCCGACTGTTGGCTGGCCGGCCCGGCCAGCCAGCGTTCGAAGTGAACCCCGGCCTGCTGCCGCTGACCGAAATGCTCGGGGCCGTGACCCGCACACCAGCCGACTTCAACCGGACTCTCGACGCCTTCAAGGCGTCCACGGCCTCATTCCCCGAGGTTCGCAGCGTGGCCGAGAAGACCGCCTACGAGGCCTGGCTCAACCGATTCAACCCCACGGATCTCGCCAAGTGGCTCTATGTGCTGTCAGGTGTCATCTGCTTTGCGAGCTTCCTCGCTGGCAGGCGGCCGCTCAACCGCTTCGTATTCTGGATGCTGGTGGGCATCCTCCTGCTCCACACGTTCGCCCTTGGCAGCCGCATCTATCTCACCGGCCGTCCTCCGGTGGTGAACCTCTATTCCTCGGCGGTGTTCATCGGCTGGGCCTGCGTGCTGGCGGGGCTGGGGCTGGAAGGCCTGTTTGCCAATGGCATCGGCAATCTCGTGGCGGCAATCAGCGGAACCCTCACGCTCATGGTGGCCTACGGTCTCGACACCGGCGACACGATGCACGTGCTGCAGGCCGTGCTCGACACGCAGTTCTGGCTTTCCACGCACGTGATCACGGTCACGCTCGGATACGGCGCCACCTTCCTGGCCGGTGTGCTCGGCATCTTCTCGATCGTCCATCGAATTGCAGGCCGACGGACGGCATCGACTCCCGAGCAACAACTGGCGGCGCGGCAGTATGGAGACCAGCTCTATCGCATGACCTACGGCGTGGTCTGCTTCGCGCTCTTCTTCAGTTTCATCGGCACGGTGCTGGGCGGCCTTTGGGCCGACGACAGCTGGGGCCGCTTCTGGGGCTGGGATCCGAAGGAGAACGGCGCCCTGATGATCGTGCTCTGGAACGCAGCAGCACTACACGCGAGGTGGGATCGCTGGCTCGGCCCCCGCGGGTTCGCCCTGTTTGCCATCGGGGGCAACATCATCACCGCCTGGAGCTGGTTTGGCACCAACCAGCTCGGCATCGGCCTGCACAGCTACGGCTTCACCAGCGGCGTGCTCATGCTGCTCGCCGGCTTCGTGGCCAGCCAGCTGCTCATCATCGCCGCCGGCTGGTTGCTCACGCGGCCCGATGCGACGCCCGGCCCCGGCGTGAGCCGGGGGACATGAGACCGCGAACGGCGAATCCCATCGCTTACGCTCCGGGCTTGGATGACGGAATTGTTGATTCACCAACCGGCGGTTCGGGTGGCACCTCCCGCCATCGGCCGCTGACAAACTGCTCCACACACACCCGTGAGGCGGTGAGCGTCAGTGCGATGGCACCGCCCGTCGACTCCTCGCCGGGGCCCGTCTTGATGACGGTGGTGCGACCGCCGTCTGAGCGGGCCGCGGCATAGGCGGCGCGAACCTCCGGCCACCCGGCCGCTCCCACGCCGCTGACGATCACCCAGTCGGCCGCCGTGGCCCGGGCAATGTCAGGCGGCAGGCTCGTCCGGCTGCCGTGATGCGGCGCCACGAGCACGTCGCAACTGTCCGGATCAGACGCAATGAACCGGGCCAACGCCTCCCCCTCGAGATCGCCCGTGAGGAGCAGCCGTCGACCCGCCGACTCCACGGTAAGCACGAGGCTCGTTTCGTTGTCTGTCGCCACCGCATCGTCCATCGCATCTTTCAGCGTTACGTCATGCACGTGTGGATCGCCGCTGCTGCCGTCGGCCGGATGCAGCACGCGGACGCGGCAGAGCGGATCGATCGCGAATGAATCCCCCGCTGCAGCGGCCCGCACCGGAATCCCCGCCGCCCTCGCCAGTCGCAGCACCTCACCCACCGCCCAGGAATCGCTCTCGAGAAATGGCGGCGGCACCACGATCTCTCCAACCGCAAAGCGATCGAGCAGCTCCGGCACGGCATTGAAATGATCGGTGTCGGCATGCGAGATGACGAGCGTGTCGATGCGGCCCACACCCTCGTGCCAGAGCACGGCGGTCATGGCACGTCTGGCCGCGGAGGGCGCCCCCAACCGGCCGGCGTCGTAGACGAGGCAACGGCCGGTCGGACTCCTGACCACGATCCCACAGCCATGGCCCATCGCCGCCACCACCACTCTCATTCCGGCGTGCTGTGGGGCTCCCATTCCGGCGTGCTGAAAATAGCTCAGCCGCGGTGCGGCCACGCCGATCCAGCCCACGACCACCCAGGCCGCGGCCACCGTCACCCACGTGCTGATGCGCGTCAGCCGATCCCGCGACACGATGAGCAGCGTCGCGGCCAGCAGCACATACCATCCCGCCACCCACCAGCCAGGCGGCCCGGCCACCCACCAATACCCGCCCGGCAGGCCCGCGGCCCAACTCACCACCGCGCCGATGCACCGCAGCGTGCCGTCACAGGCCCAACCACAGGCCGCAGCCAGCGTGGCCGACACCGTCGCCGTCACCAGGCAGAGTCCCCCCCACGCCATCGCCACCGCCACCAGCGGCGCGATGAGGGGATTGAGCAGCAGCCCCACCGGACTGACGAGGTGAAACCTCGCCGCCACCACCGGTGCCGTCACGGCCCACACCGCGGCCCCCGTGACCACCATCTCGAACGTCTGCCTGCCGATCCGCCGGAGCCGCCGCTCCCAGGGCGAGCGGCTTCGCTCGATGAGCCGTTCGATCGGGTCGTCGGTGTCGGTGCGGGGCAGCGCGGCAGAGGCGCCGATCAGCACGGCCGTCGACAGGAACGACAGCTGCGAGCCGATCCGAAACAGTTCGGGCGGATGCCAGAGGAGCACGAGGATCGCCGCCAGCGCCAGCGAATTGGCCGCCAGCGACCGCCTGCCGAGCGCCGCCCCCAGGCAGGTCAGCCAGACCAGCAGCGTCGCCCGTACGACGGGCGTCTCCGCCCGCACGAGCGTCATGTAGAGCCCCGTACAGCAGGCCACGGCCACGAGCGACCAGCCACGGGGCAGGGCGAGCATGCGGAGCACCTGGAAGAGGGCCAGCGACAGGAACCCGACGTGTAGCCCCGAGATCGACAGGATGTGGATCGTGCCTGTCACCAGAAATTCGAGCGAATCCTCCCTCGGCAGCGACTCCCGGCTGCCGAGCAGCAGAGCCGCTGCCAGCGGCGCCCGCTCCGGCGAAAGATGACGCCGCAACACCTCCACGCCGCTGTCCCGCAGCCGGTCGATCCAGGCGACGGGCGACCACGCCGCAGGCCGCGACAGCACCCGCACGCACTCCACCGAATGGGCCCGCACGATCGACAGGCACCGCAGCGACCGGGCACGCTCGCGGAAATCGAACTCGTCTGGATTGAGCGGCGGCGGGGGCCGCATGCCACGCCCGAGCACCCGCACCCGGCATCCAACCGACAGTTCGGGCGGTTCACCATCCACGATCAGGGCCGCCCGGCCGGACGCCGGACGCCAGGAAGAGCCGCGGCGAACGGCCACCACCGCCACCACACATTCGCTCGACGGCCGCTGCAGCGCCGCCTGAGCCGCCTCGCCCCGCAGCGGATCAAGCAGGGGGGCCGACAGCCGCCGGGGCGACTCCACCACGAGCCCCTCGACCGCGACCGGCTGCGGCGACGACGTCAGGCTCCATGCCAGGTCGTCGCGGGGAAACAGACAGAACCGGACCACGCACCAGCCCGCAGCACCACAACCAGCAGCCGCCAACAGGGCCAGGGCCGCCACCTCGTGCCGGCCCAGACGCATCAGCACGCCCCAGACCAGCAGCGACACGCCGGCGGCCAGCCACCAGGCAATGGGCGAAGCATCGACCATGCCCCCCAGCCCACAGCCGGCCGCGACCGCCGCGGCCACGACCACGAGCGGCCGCTCGGGCAGCGGCTCCCGCCGCACCCAGCCCCGAAGCCACTGCGCGCACACGCGGACCATCTCACAGGCCACCTCACGGATCAGCGAAAAGAAAGGCTGCGCATCTCTCATACCTCCCATGGCGAGCGAGGATGGCACCGGGGGCAAGGTAAAAACGTGCCTCCACAAACGACGAGGGCGGGCTCCCCGAACACCGAAGCGAGCTGGCTTCACGCAAAACACGGCATCCTGCCGTTTTTGCTTGGCCGGCCTCCGCCGGCTGGTGCTGCGCATGGCATCCTGCCACGCCGATCGACGAGGGCGGGCTCCCCGAACACCGAAGCGAGCTGGCTTCACGCAAAACACGGCATCCTGCCGTTTTTGCTTGGCCGGCCTCCGCCGGCTGGTGCTGCGCATGGCATCCTGCCATGCCGATCAACGAGGGCGGGCTCCCCGAACACCGAAGCGAGCTGTATTCACGAAAAACATCGCATCGTGCGATTTTTTCTTGGCAAACGCAGTTTGCTGG